>JBHLND010000234.1:0-4858 GCA_048937485.1 Promethearchaeota archaeon | reverse complement strand
GGACGGGCAATGTCTTTTCGGAGAACTATTTCGATACTTGGACAATACCTGATTCGAATTCTGATGGGTATGTTGACACAGCTTATGCAATTGCTGGCTCTGCTTCTAGCAGTGATGCCTTACCTAAAGCTGAACCTAATCGGCCGCTCCCAGACGACATCGTTCTTCCCGGGCCTTCAACGACGACAACGAGTACTACCACACCGACAACAGCAATCACAACTACAGATGACGCACCTCCACTTGGAATTGAACTTCTAATTGGTGTGGGAGCTTTGGCAACTGCACTTCTCGTTGTCATTGCGATTGTCATGAGGAGGAGAGGATAATACTCGACTGCATGCAATTCCTTTGCGTTAGAAGGAGGACTCTAAAGGCGTAAGAAAGGAGTGTTGCAGCATGTTAGAGAGAAGGAGAATCCTCATTTGTCTGATAGCTCTGACAGTACTACTTGTATCTTCAGGGCAAGTACTTGGCATATGTCCAGTTCAGTCTAATTCAATCGTGAGCCCAAGAATTGATTCTGCAGCGCCAGCCTATACTTCACACGCGGACATCGATCTAGTTGGAGATGCCGCACTTCTTGCTTATGCTGAAAGCGAGGAATGGGATGGCGATGGAACTGAGGGACACCCATTCATCATTTCGGGCTATGAGTTTACAACAGCAGGTCATGCAATACGCTTGGAAGATACAACTCTTCACTGGGAGTTTCGCGATAACCGGTGTATTGGAACTGCGGGCGAATGGTGTGTTGTCGCAATTCTCAACTCGTATAATGGGAAGGTGATCAACAACACAATTAGCTGGGGTGCTGTAGGAATTCACATTGCTGGAGGCGGAAATTTCACCATTAGAAACAACACCGTCTACAGCTCTGCTATGAGTGGGATTATCATAGAAGAGGGAAGCGATTATGAGATTGATGACAATGAGGTCTACGGAGTGCCTTTGGGAGGAATATACGTTGGAAATCCAACGGACAATGTTATTGCAAGTGACAGCATCATCACTAACAATTACATTCACGATAATCCCGGAAACGGCATCATGCTAGAGGATTGCACGAGAATTACAGTGAGTGGAAATGTCATTGAGGATAATGCAGATTCTGGAATTCAGATAAACCATGATTCCAATGTGATTCGTAATAATATCATTAGGTTCAACGACTATGGAATCAATGTTGTCGGAGACCATAATGTGATTGAAGACTGCATTATCTCTAACAACACAATGCGTGGCATCAGACTAAGTGGGGCGTCTTTCAACAATATTTCAGACTGTGAAATAAGTGACAACGACGAGCAGGGTGTCTGGATATACTCTAGCGACAATAACAGGATTTTCAATTGCATGTTCGTCAACAATGGCGGATATGGAATTGAGATCTATTCAGATTCAATTGGTAATGCAGTAGAATGGAGTGAGTTTGAAGGAAATGGTGAAGGTTGCCAGGTCTGCGATGATGGAACAGAGAACCTGTTTCAGTACAATTACTATTCGGAATGGACAACTCCAGATGACAACACCGATGGCATAGTGGATGATCCCTATGAAATCGATGGAGATGCTCTGAATAGTGATTTGTATCCCCGAGCATCGCCAAGTGTTACTACTGTGATAACAACATCAACCGAAACAACCTCAACCACCACCACTACCACAACAACTGACCAACCAATGCTTCCAATGATGGAGATAGCAGTGATCTCCGGAGCTGCTGTACTCGTAGCTATTGTTGTATTCTTAGCGAAGAAGAGAGATGCGTAGAGAACCTAACCGGATAACGCGTTGTTGGGATTCCCGGCGCGTTATCCACCTTTTCCTATCTTTCAAGAGCTTCATGGGATTTAAATATCTGAGGGGCCTTTTCCTTTAATCAATACTATGAGGGCTTCAGATGAGTTTCAGTACTGATTATCTTCATGATGAGAGAGCTAGGGAGTTCGAGCCCTTGACAGCTCTAATGATACCAAATGAAGCAATCAGACTAGTTACAGAAACAAAAGATGGATTTCTGGTTCTTACGACTCGGAGACTGATATTCCTTGAATGGAGGAATTTGAAACCCTTCATCCCAAAGACAATGTATTGGATGACTCGAGCAGTTCCCAGGGATTGCCTTTACAACATGGATAGGAAAGACAACAAGAAATGGGAAATGCATTGTATCAAGACCGACACCCGTGGCAATTTTGAAGGCAAGATGGCCGGGAATGAAATGCAATATAGATTGGAGACAATCAAGCTTGAGAGCCCAAGTGAAGAGAAACTTGCGAACTTTCATGAGTCTATGGAAGACCTGCGCCGTCAGATTTCAGAAATGAGAGAGAAGATGACAGATCCAGACTTTGCTCCTGCGGCCAACATTGGGTACATAAAAGAACTCTGCACGATTGATTTGGACGAGAAATGGATAAGGAAGCTTAGAGATTATAGAGAACCAGGTTCAGTCTATGTTGTTGGTACCGGGGGGGTTTGTATTGTTGGAGAGAAGCAAATACTCGTTGGAACAAAGCTATCCTCGAAACCCAAAGGCGGATTTTACCATAGACTGGTCTACAAGGTCCAGAAAGGGATTGTGTTTGATAATGAGATGTTCCTAGCATTGGTCCATAAGTGGGTCAATTTCCATGTCTATCAGATTGAGCATTTCTGGCTTGGAGAACTAGATAAGACAACAAATCAGTTGAAGACTCAGAAGGATGGTATGCCACAAGCAAAGGAGCTCCGAATATTCCAAATTCCACACGATAAAGATGTCTTTGAAGGCAGAGAGTGGCTATGGCCCAATGCAAATCGGGCTTGGGTTTTGTCCGACGCATTTACTTTCAAAACCGGAAGACTGCTTCCTGCGAACTTGCTCCTGACTCCTGATGAGAAACCAAGACTCTACTACTAGAAGAGCAGAATTACTCCGAAAAATGGTGTCCAAGCCAGTAAATACATAAGAGAGCCACAGCGACGCCAGCCGTGAAGCTTCCCAATGTAGGTGAAGATAGGCAATGGCTCTAGATTTCGCAAAAGGAATCACTGAGTTCCGATGGCACGGACGCGGCGGACAAGGTGTTGTCACATCAAATCAGATGCTTGGCAAAGCCGCCCTGGCTGAGGGAAATTATATACAAGCCTTCCCAGAGTTCGGGCCGGAGAGGACCGGGGCCCCAGTGAGGGCCTTTTTGAGAATCAGCAAGAAACCCATCCAGGTCTATGCTCAAGTGTATGCACCAGACGTGGTCATCTGTATAGACCCGACCCTACTTGATGTAGTGAACCCGGCGGAGGGGCTCAAGGGGGATGGAACTCTTGTTCTTAACACTACGCTAAGTCCAGATGAAGTTCGTTCCAAGTACGGATTCAAGGGTGGCAAGGTAGTGACTGTTGATGCTAGCGCAATCGCGCTTGAGATCCTAGGACGTCCTTTCTACAATATGCCAACGATGGCAGCGGCTGTCAAAGCATCTGGTGTCGTCAAGATTGAAACCGTCATCCAAGAAGTTGTGGAGAGGTATCCAGGCAAAATTGGCGACCTGAACAAGGCAGCCATGGAACGAGCAGTGAAGGAGGCACAGATAGGATGAGCGAGAAATTCGACGAAATTCCGATGGCCGGAAATATCATTGAACCGGGCAACGCCCAGAGATACAGAACTGGGGGCTGGCGAGCTCAGAAACCAGTTCATGATGATGCAGACTGTCTCTGGATTAAGAATGGCACCTGTGGAAGATGCTGGATCTTTTGCCCAGACATGGCTATTAGACTAATTGAGAAGAATGGCAAGTACAGCTATGAATACAACCTCGATGCATGCAAAGGATGCGGGATATGTGCCAATGAATGTCCCACTGACAGCATCAAGATGGAGAGTGAGTAGATGACAGATAAGATTGCTATTGAAGGGCTTACCGGTGACGCTGCCATCGCTCATGCACTCAAGCAGAGTGATGTTGATGTTCTCGCCGCGTATCCAATTACGCCTCAAACTATCATAGTTGAGGACTTCCAGAAATTCGCAGCGGACGGAGAAGTGCACACGGCAGTAATTCCAGTTGAGTCAGAGCATAGTGCGATGTCAGCCTGTATTGGAGCATCAGCCATTGGAGCGAGAGTAGCTACAGCCTCCGCTTCCGCAGGGTTGGCTCTGATGTGGGAGATTCTCTACTGTGCAGCCTCGATGAGAATGCCAATCGTGTTCACTGTAGCAAACCGTGCGTTGTCTGCACCCATCAACATCCACAATGACCACTCAGATGGAATGGGAATGCGTGATAGTGGATTCATTCAATTGTATTGCCAGAGCTCACAGGAGGCATACGACACTACGATTATGGCTTTCAAACTAGCAGAGGATCATGATGTTCTTCTGCCTGTGATGGTCGGCATCGACGGTTTCATTCTTAGTCATAATGTCGAAAGAGTTGAGATGCTCCCTGACGATGCCATAAAGAAGTTCCTTGGTGTGAGAAAGCCTGTACAGCCCCTCGACCCCAAGAACCCGATCACAATGGGACCACTGGCCTTGACTGATTACTATTTTGAATTCAAAGAACAGCAGGACCGAGCGATGTGGCAGGTTCCTGAGACCTACAAGAAGGTAGAGGCCGAGTTCAAGAAGTTGACAGGCCGCTCCTACGGAATGTTTGAGGAGTACAAGACCGATGATGCAGAGATAATCATCCTCGCCATGAGCACGATGGGCGGAACAGCCAAGGTTGTTGCTGATGCACTTCGTGAAAAGGGCGAGAAGGTTGGAGTAGTTCGACTCAAGATGTTCCGACCATTCCCTGCAAACGATATCGCCAAGGCAGTTGGCAAGGCCAAGGCGGTCATGATCTTTGAGAAGGCAATGTCATTT
>JBHLND010000233.1:0-4887 GCA_048937485.1 Promethearchaeota archaeon | reverse complement strand
AAGTGAAAAATAAGGTGACATTCGGAAGCAGGACCATTGGGGACGGAGAGCCAATCTTCATAATTGCTGAAGCAGGAGTTAATCATAATGGCAAAATGGAACTGGCAAAGCAACTCGCTGATATAGCATTTGAAGCGGGAGTAGATGCGGTGAAGTTCCAGACCTTCAAGACAGAAGAAGTCGCTACCAGAGAAGCCAAGATGGCGGAATATCAGAAAGAGCAGCTCCAAGATATGGATAGCCAATTTGAGATGATAAAGAAGCTTGAACTCGATTATGAGAAATTTGCAGAGTTGAAAGAGTATTGCGATGGCAAAGGAATTCTATTTCTTTCAACACCACACAATCCTGGTGCAGCAGTTTTCTTGGAGAATCTAATGCCGATATACAAAATAGGATCAGGAGATCTGACAAATCTACCATTTCTCGAGCAAGTGGCAAGATATGGCAAGCCAATCATTCTGTCAACTGGAATGTCAACGATAGATGAAATTGCAGAAGCCGTGAATTCAATCAAACAAGCGCAGAATACCGACATTATTCTGCTGCATTGTGTGACCAGTTATCCAGCCAATATAGAGGACGCCAATCTAAGGGCAATCAATACTCTGAAGGAAACATTCTCACTACCAGTAGGGTACTCTGACCATACACTTGGTCTAGAAGCATCAATCGCTGCGGTGGCTCTTGGTGCTTGTGTGATAGAGAAGCACTTCACTATTAGCAAAGACTTGATAGGTCCCGATCACAAGGCATCTCTTGAGCCGACTGAGCTTCAGGAACTTGTCAAGAATGTTAGGAATCTGGAGAAAGCGTTGGGCGATGGTGACAAGAAACCCACTTCTGCAGAGAGGGCAATTATGGGAGTCGTAAGGAAAAGCCTTGTTGCCAAGGTTCCTATTCCAAAAGGGACAGTGATAAGAGATGACATGATTTCGATAAAGCGCCCAGGACATGGGATTGCTCCGAAATTTCTGAATCATGTAATTGGCAAGAAGGCGTCTGTTGATATCAAAGAGGATACTGTGTTATCCATGAGTATGATAGAATAAGCAGGAAGATGAAGTGATGATGAGTAGGAGGATAGGGGTTGTAACTGGAACAAGAGCAGAATATGGATACCTTCGACCCTTGATGAGAAAACTCATGCATAGTGATGGATTGGAACTCCGTGTCTACGCTTCAGGGATGCACCTCCTGAAGGAATATGGAGATTCGATTAAGGAGATTGAGAGGGATGGTTTCAAGGTAGCAGAAGTTGTTGACATGGGCTCTAAGGCAATGACAAGCGAATATGACTTGGCCATTTCAATAGGAAAAGGAGTAGTAGGTTTCTCGGAAGCCTTCAAGCGAGACAAGCCAAGCATTGTAGTTGTATTTGGTGACAGGATAGAGCCCTTCGCGGCAGCAATTGCTGCAACAGCCACGAATATCCCAATTGCACACATAGCTGGGGGAGGCCGCGGATTTGGTGATATTGACCATGTTCTGAGACACACAATCACCAAGATGTCACATCTTCACTTCACACAGACTGAGCAGAGCAGACAAAGAGTATTGAAACTTGGAGAAGAGGGATGGAGAGTGTATAACACAGGATCACTTACACTTGATACTATCCTCTCCACCAAATTACCGAGCCGCTCGGATTTCTCAGAGAAGTATGGAATCCCCGCAAAGCCTTGGATTCTTGTGGTGTATCATCCTACGACGACTGAATGGCAGGATGCCAAGAAACAGATAGCAATTGTCCTAGATTCGGTCAGCGAGGTAGCCCGAGAAGAGAAAACAGAGATTGCAGTAATCTATCCTAACGACTACCCTGGCGGGGCAGATATGGTTGATGTAATTGAGAGCTTCGCCAATGAGGATGCCGGAGTACATATCTTCAGAAACCTTTCCCATCTGGATTACATTGCCCTACTGGGTTTATCTTCAGTGTTTGTTGGCAATTCCAGTAGTGGTATTGCCGAGGCGCCATCTCTTGGCATACCATATGTTTGTGTCGGAACCAGACAAAAGGATAGGGAAAGAGCTAGAAATGTGATTGATGTTGGCTACAATGGAAGGGACATAGTTGCAGCAATTAAGAAAGCCCTCCATGATAAGGCATTCCTGAACATTGTGGCAAAACGCATGTCGCCGTACGGTGATGGAACTGCCGCACAGCAAATAGTTAATGTCTTGAGTACCGTTGAATTGGATAAGAAATTGATCCAGAAGAAAATAACTTACTAGGGGATATTGTTGACATACTCTCTGAAACATGCAGATTAGGATTTCATGATGCCGCAATCACACTAATTGGGACTTACGGAGAAGATTGGGAAACCCAAGCAATTCTTATTAGTTATAGAAACTAGACTTGGTTTTGAGGTGTCATTATGACTGATTTAGCATGGGTACCTTGTGTTTTAGAAGACGTTTCTATTGATACTCGATTCTTTATGGGCGGACCATACTACACTTCGCCTTCAGATACCGACTTTGAGGCTCTCTTCCTGCTTCCTATGCCGACCATGAAGGACGGACGGAGGCTCCATATAAGCGGTCTCAAGATAGGCGTTTATGATGGCAATCCAGCAGACTATGTTTCTAGAGCTATAGTCTACGCTGCTAGCTTTGATAAATACCAGGGACTACTGGATGACAGCACTCCACGCAATGCAAAAGGTTCGTACACATATCCAATAGCTACAACTGATGTGAGTACTTTCGAGAAAGTAGTTGTCCGTCTCTGGTGTGTAGCAAGCCAACCAAAAGGATTGGACATTTCAAGTATACTGGTTCAATGCCAGTACATCTAGTTTGACTGTAGGCTGCTGACTCATTATTAATGAATCAGCACTACAGGACCCCATCTAGCAGGAACAGCTGTTGCTGGATATTTATCTCTGATTATATCGTGTTAGTGCAATATAACGCTAGGATGATCCAGTATCAATTGCATATGGGCTGACCCTTATTGGCTTGGCTGGCACACCTACTGCCAAGACATTTTCAGGGATATCACTTACGACGACAGCTCCGGCTCCAATTACCGACCAATCGCCTATCCGAACTTCATGGATTAGCTTGGCGCCCGTACCGACATACACCCCCTCACCTATCACATCTCGGCCGTTCACTGCCACCTGAGGGTTAAGTGTAGAGAACTGCCCGATAATGGCATCATGACCAACAGTAGTTCCAAGGTTTAGAATAACATGGTTTCCTATTTCAATGTCAACTGTGAGAATGCAGCCAGCAGCAATAATGCAACCGCAGCCAATTTCCACGCTTTCTGGGACTATTGCTCGAGGATGAATGAGATTGGCAAAAGAAAGTCCAAGTGACCCATAGCGGCCTACTACTCCTTGTTTTGACCTAGTGTCACCAATTGCCACGACCCCTTCAACCTCTGGTGTATCATCCAGAAGCTTCTTTGCAGCCTCCATTCCGCCGAGGACGGGGCATCCTAGAACCTCTTTTTCCGTGCTCTTATCGTCAAGGAGTCCGATTATCTCGATATCCCCTGTAGCTCTTTCTATTTGTCTACCCAGCTCAACCGTTTCAGCTCCAAATCTTCCCGCTCCGATAATTACAATTGGTCTTTTTGTCATGCCAATGTGCCTCATTCAATATTCCACAATTGGTATGGTCTTATGTAAATATCGTCTTGCAGGAAGGAGGACATTCTATGCATGATGACGTCTTCTATATACAGAATCCTCTGTTGAGAAGAAAGGATTGGACGCTCGGAAGATGTCCATTGCCATTAGCCAAAGTCGAATTTGAAGTGCTTGGTCTTCAGCAGAAATTCAACAAACTCAAAATCAAGTTCAGAATCGATATCCACGGATTTTACCTCTTCCATCACGAAAACTCTCTCCTTCTCCGTATGGAATCCATCAGTAAGGAGAAGATGATCTCGATTGTAGAAGTAAATTGAGCCGTTTATTGTATATACCTTGGGAGCATCTTGCCGCCGGGTGACTTCCTGGGGGAGAAGCTTCGAAGGGCGGGCATTGTCATCACTATCCAATTCAACCATTGTATAGTAGGGATTTGCTTTCGATTCACATACACTGTATAATACATCAGGGGTTGTCCGAAGAAACTCACTGAATCCCTGCTCTATATCAGCTACATGTCTAAGTGGGGAAGTAGGCTGCAAGTCCACCAGCAAATCATACCTTGAATCCTCCTCTTCTTCGCAGTATCTCAGAGCATGTTGAAGAACAGGCAACTTACCTGCGGTGTCACTAGCTAGGTCCTTGGGTCTTAAGAATGGAGTTTCTGCGCCATATTCATTGGCTATTCTTGCGATTTCAGGAGAGTCTGTTGAACATACAATCCTGTCTGCCTTGCCCCACTCTTTCAGCACCCTGATTGAATAGGAAATAAGTGGTTGGCCATCAAGATTCCTGATATTCTTGTTTTTGACCCCCTTCGAACCACCACGTGCACATATGGTTCCCAATATTCGCATCTTTAGCATCCTTCTTGTGGTTGAACCAGTGATTCATCTTTTGCCGTTTGTAATTCCAACAGCTGAGAATGCTTTTAAATTGTGTATGAAATCTGCATGTTGGGTTGTTCAAAGCTTTAGCATTCCTTGTCCCAGTGATGACACCCGGAGTTCATGGATGAACCAAGTAATGACAGAATGGAAAATACCACTCTACAAGATCTATTGGGATGAAGAGGATATCAAGGCCGTGTCTGAGGTTGTACGGAGAGGAATGTATTGGACCGGGGGGCCTTCAGTTGCTTCCTTTGAAAAGGAGGTTGGAGATGCAGTAGAGCGGAAATATGGAGTTGCCTTCAACTCGGGTACATCAGGGCAGCTAGCTATTCTACTTGCATTAGGAATTGGAAATGGCGATGAGGTTATAGTACCCTCGT
>JBHLND010000232.1:0-4888 GCA_048937485.1 Promethearchaeota archaeon | reverse complement strand
TGAAGCACAAGTGCGAGCATCAGCTGGTTGGAGGGTAATCTTAAACACCTTGGGCATCTCTGGCTCCCTGCGGAGCTCTTCGGCCTCGCTGTACACGTACCCCACTATAAAAACGGATAACGACCAGACTGCAAGCTTCGAGTATCAGCTATCCCGTAGTCTATCAGATATTGATCCTGAATGGATTGGTCGTACTTCAGCGATAAACGCGTTGGAGAATCTTGGAGGTAGAATCTTTGAAGGCGGCCACATGCCTGTAGTCTTCGCGCCGCTAGCAGTTGGGGCAATTATTGGGGGCGGCTTTGGAGGTACTGTAAATGCTGAGGAGGTTCAGTACGGTCGATCCTACATCGCAGACGCCCTAGGAGAAGAGATTGGGTCCCCAATGTTGGAGATAGTCGATGATGCGCTCTTGCCTGGGGGCTTGGGCTCTCGGTCCTTCGATGCTGAGGGATTTCCGTCACAAACGACCGAGGTTCTTACAAAGGGCGTTCTCAAGAACTTGCTTCACAACTCATACACCGCAAACAAAGACAAGGTCGACAATACTGGCAACGCGAGTCGCCCGTCATACTCAGGCACACCTTCCATATCCACATCAAACTTCATAGTTTCGCCAGGGAAAGGAACTCTTGATGACCTAGTCACAGAAACTGGCAGGGGAATTCTTTGCCGCAACACCGGTGACCGTCCCAATATGACAACTGGCGACCTTAGTGCGATGGTCATGGAAGGATCCTACTTTGAGAACGGAGAGATTCAATATCCTGTGAAGAATACTCTAATTGGAATCAATATGCGTGATATACTCGGCGGCGTTAAGCTAATTGGAGCTGACACAAGAACCTCAAGTAGCGTGATCAGTCCATCACTTGTTATCTCGAATGCTAGAATCACTTCTGGATAGCTACATCCTCTCCACTACTGGAATGCCGAGCAACCGGAGGCAATTGCCCATTGTGATTTTGAACGCCCTAACAAGCTGCAATCTAGCGGCTTTGGTTTCGGGGTCTGACTTCAAGACGGGACAAGAATCATAGAACCTGCTGAACAATGTAGCTAGATTGTAACAATAGGAGGTGATCCTATTGGTGTTGAAGCTGGTGCCAGAGGCCTGTTTTGCCAAACCTCGAACTACTTCAAGGACCTCTTCTGGAAACTTGGCAATTGCCTTAACAAGGGCAAATTCCGCCTCGGCAGCAAGAAGACCGAGATTGGCAGATGTGTTGCCATCCGACTTCTCAAGGATTCTCTGAGCACGTGCATACGAGTACTGGAGATATGGTGCGGCATCACCATTGAAATCGAGAGCATCTTCCCACCTGAATGTAATTTTCCTGTCAGGTGAAGTTTTCAGCAGATGATACCTTACAGCTCCGGTCCCTATTTGTGCAGCTACTCTATCTTTGAATTCCTCACTCTCATCCGGATTTCGTTTGGCGACTTCTTCCCTTGCGAGGTCTTCCGCTTTGTCTAGGACATCATCACAGGAGTATCCTATCCATGTTCCCTCTCGTCCTGAAAAATCAACATCCTCGAGTCCGACAAACTCGTAAGCAACGTGATGTGAGTTCTCTGCTTGCTCTCTGTATCCCAGTAAATCCATTATTGTGTAGACCAGTTTTTGCTGATGGGCTTGAGGCGAACCAATCACATTGAACACAAGATCGATCTTTCCTAGATCATGTTTCTTTCCACCAAATTCGGATCGATAAACTGGTTTTCCATTAGGCTGTTCTTCAAAGAGATTGTATAGAAAGGGATCTTTCATCATTCCGAATTTCCACATCTGGAATGCAACATCTGCCCCGGTGTAGGTTCTGGTTCCGTCGGATCTGAATAACACACGGTATGGTTCCTTCATATCCTTAAACTCATCTAGGGTTCGTAAATCTGCAACAACGCAGCCGGCTTTCTCTCCTTCTGCTGGCACAAAGATGTTGTCGCACTTGAGCATCATTTCACGAGCCTGAACAAGCATGCCGCTATGAGCAATCATGCTTTCCCAGATTTGGTAGTCGTGATATATTCCAAACCGATACGAAGTTTGATTTTGTGCCTTCACGCATTCTGTTACCATTTTGTCGCTGTTCTTCGCATCCTCTGAATCCAAGTTTTCAAGTTGACGACCTACTTCTCTAATCTCCTTCTGTGCCTTCTCGTCAGACTCAAACGCCTCATTGATTCCGACATACAAACGACCCAAATAGTGGTCGTACTTCTCATCTGAATTGGGTGGCTCTGCGCTTTTGAGTCTCCAAATAAGTTGAGCAATCTGTAATCCAAGATTATTGATGTAATCAAGCCTCAAGACATCATAACCCACAGCTTCCATAACGTTTCCAAGAGTGTCACCTATGACCGCATTCCGTGCATGGCCAATGTGCCAGGGCTTGGATGGGTTTACTGCAGGCGATTCAATGAGAACCCTCAATCCCTTGTAGTTGCCAGACTTGCCGTAGCTTTCATTGCTAGTTATAGCGGCTTCAATTGCTATCCTTGCTAGTTCCTTGCGTGAAAAGAAGATGTTGACGTACGGCCCTTTTTGCGCAACCCGCTCAATCAATGGACTGCTATCCTTGTGCGTTTCTATTTTCTGAGCCAATCCTGCCGCAATCTCTGAAGGATTTCTCTTCTGTTCCTTTGCGAGTCGGAATGCAAGTGTGGTAGCAATATCACCAAGGGCGGAGTCAGGAGGAACTTCTAGGTTTTCACGTACAATATCATAATCTAGAGATGTAACGTCTTCTAGAACTCCAGCAATCTTCTCAACAATCATCTCCCATGGATTACTCGCTTGGGACTTTTTTCTGCCCACTGTTTTCTTCTCCTCGAAGCAATTCTGCCGTTTTCCACTCAATTCTCAAATAATGCATTGACAAAGTCTTGAGTCGCCGCTCCAATACTAAGCGAAGGGCAATAGGAGTTTCTTTTCCTCTCCTTTTTTGGGTTTTGGATGCTCTAAACTAATACAATGATTCGAACAGCATAGCAAGCCTCAAACCGTTTCATTAATCAATTATTCATTAGAATTTCAAAATGAAGTACAAAGAGTTTATAATCATTTTCCTTCTGCGCAAGTGTGTTCTTCTTCACGAGGAACAACCCTCACGACCGCGTACCGACCAATGTTCTTTCAGACGCCATGAAGGAGCATACTGCACAGGTTCCACAACTACTCTTGCAACAACACTGATAGTGGGCATTGCAGGGAGATGATCGCACTGGTCAGCAAACACGCTAGGACTAGGAAACCCAGGGATACAAAGCTTGGTGCAGCCAGATACGTTTGTTCTACTTGTAGTTCTGATAATGTATTCATTGATAGCGCCCGCGGAGAAGTGACATGCTCCAATTGCGGGCTTGTTCTTTCTGATAGATCCATTGATATGGGCCCGGAATGGCGTGCATTCACTGCTGATGAGCAGAATTCACGCCAGCGTGTGGGAGGTCCCACTGACTGGAGTAAGTTTGACCAGGGACTTACAACAATCATAGGCCGGCAGAATGTAGATGCTTCTGGACGAAAGCTCACATCAACGAGACGTGCTCAGATACATCGACTTCGTAAATGGCAGATACGTACCAAGGTTCATTCCTCAGACAAGCGCAACCTCGCTGTGGCAATGACAGAGCTCCATCGAATCAGCTCCCAGTTGAGCATACCCTACTCGATTCGAGAAACCTCGGCAGTCATCTACCGAAAGGCCCTTCGGAAGCGCCTTACCCGAGGACGTACAATCCTCGGGATGATTGCAGCATCGTTATACCTCGCTTGCAGAGTTCACCAAGTTCCCCGCCCGTTGGAAGAGATCACAGATCAGATTCATATCACAAGAAAGGAGCTGAGTCTATGTGTAAGACTCATTCTCCGGTATCTGAATCTTAAAATCCCTCACAGCAATCCGGTGGAGTTCGTCCATCGCTTTGGCACTGAGCTTGGACTTCCAGGTGACGCCAAAAAGAAAGCGATTGACATTCTGAATCAAGCTAGAGAGGAACGATTGACAATCGGAAAGGATCCAAAGGGGATGGCAGCAGCTGCAATCTATGTGGCGAGCATCCTTACTGGTCAGCGAAGGACCCAGCTCGAAATTGCTCGAACTGCTAGGGTCACTGAAGTGACTGTCAGGAATCGCTACAAAGAAATGGTTGAGCGATTAGGAATATCCACAACGTAATTTGAGCAAGGGGTCTGGATAAAACCTACCCCTTGCCCCCTCACTTTCTCCCTCTAATTGTATTGCCCCCGTATGTATTCTCCACATCCAACAAACGCTTATCTCTCAAAACCTGTTCATGGATTTGCAGGAGCAAGTATCATCTATGTCTGACAGAAAATGCATCCAGGGCGTCTGGCTTATTGAACGAGGTAGTGGTAGGAACCTTGTTTCTCGTGCATACGCAGCAATTGAGATTGATATGGATCTGATTGCTCCTTTCTTGAGCGCAACTCACACCTTCATCGACAAGGCGTCACAGGAGAGCCTGCAGACTGTTGATACTGAAACAAACAGATACATCTGGGAAGCCAATGATTATCTTCTCTTTGTCATGGTGGTTTCAAAGGGTGCGAGGATAGGGCATATGCGCTTCTTACTTCAATATGCCCTGAACGAGTTCTCAAAGAAAAAGGTTCCAAAGGGCAAGACGCTTGCAAATGTGCTGAAGGATTGGCACGGAGCTCCTGGTACATTCAAGGACTTTGGGCAATTTATCGATGAGCTTGTCAGCCAATATGAAGAAACTGATGATAGTCTTGAGGCTGGAAAATCCATGGATTGCCTTTCGGTCTACAGTCACCTCTACCGATCAATCATGCGCGTAAAGACTACAAAGCCTGTAAGAAAGAAGCTAGGAAGGCGTTTCAGGGAATTGATGAAGCCTC
>JBHLND010000231.1:0-4942 GCA_048937485.1 Promethearchaeota archaeon | reverse complement strand
TGGCGTTGGACCCGGCGAGTCATCAAGACTCAAATCGGACTCCTCACCTATAATTCTCACAGAGGTTCTTATCATTCCATTCTGGAATTTCTGAATAGCCCCAGTCCAGTTGAAATAGACGGTGAAATTGTAGATTCCGCTTTCGCCAAGCACTGATGCTGCAAATCTTACTATGTAGAATCCGTCACCACGAACAGTATCATTTAGAAGTAGAGACTCGATCCAGCCCGACTCGCCATAAACGGAAGCATTCACAAATTGCGACAGAATGCCGGCATTGTTGTCGAGGTCTCCATAGTAAAGCGACACGTTGACCATACCAAGGTATGTAGTTGGTTCAACAGCGCTGGCCAATCTATACTCTGTATAATGAGTCCTCAATGTCAAGCTGATGTTAAAGTAGCCAATCTGGTAGTTCAACCCCTTTGACACATTGAACATAATGAAGTAGCTTGCTAGCCCATCAGTGTCGTAGCTTGGAAGCTCAATTCTATACTGTGTTCCTGTCCAAGTGACTGTTAGGCTATGAATCCAGTTATGGCCAACAGATGCTTCAAGAATAGGCTCATCATGGACTATGTCCCAATAATCCACGTAGAAGATTGCGATATCGCCCACGGGCAGATCAATTGAGGATATGGACGACCGTGCGTAGGCATATGCAATCTGCACTAGCACTTCGAATGTGAGGGTTTTTGCCTGGTAGCTCACTGCGTCCAGAGTTATATTGACCTCGTAGGAGCCCAAATCCCAGCCTTGAACAACCACGATTACTTCGTAGATTCCATTACCCAAGTGCTGCCATTGGATTGATGCCCCTTCAGCAGTAACCACTCCGGTGGTGATGTTTGCCCCATTATCAATATCAACATAATTCAGGGTTATAGTGACATTCGTATCGTATGTTGTAGTCACTGTTGGATAGTTCTCCGAAGACAAAAACGTCAAAATTGGCCTGTATGTGAATGTTATCGATGGCGTCTGTGTATCGAAGTAGTCATCTGTCGAAAGGAAGTCGACGTAGACAATAATGATATAGTTTCCTTCTTTGAAGATGCCTTCATCAATTACAAGTTCATATGCCCCATCTCCAAGTGCAGTGAAGCCCTTCAGAGCATAGAGCGAGCCAGTATCATTCCTTGCGCTAAAACGAGCTTGAGGTAGTCCATCTATAGGATTCCCATCAATGGACGTTCCAGGCTCACTTATGTTTAAATGTACGACAATAACGAAATCATCGCCATTTGGAAAAGGCTCCAAGTGGTCCCAGCTAATATAGACCTCAATTTTCCTAATCACTAGTTCGACTGCGATTGTTGCGTCTAGATAATACCTAGGTGCAGCTTCTGAATACACTGTAATATTGATTGTATAAACTCCAACTATCCACGTGCTTGTATCGAGCCAGAAGCTATAGCTTGAAAATGTTTGAGGTCCGCTGCCCCAGTCAACCTCAATGTAACTTAAGTTGCCCGAGTCTATTCCAGATGACCCTCCATCGATGTCAAGAAATGTTAGATTGAATTGCGTACTTGTTCCTACAGGTGTTTGCGGTTCATAGTCGGCACTTACTGAAGTTCGATGTACTCTAACAACAATCGTGACAAAGATAGTGGAGTCTTGATAGTTTGCCTTTGAGATAACAAGTTCAAAGACATAGGTCCCTGGAAGGTATGACGCCAAATCCATTGCCACAAAATACTCGCCGCTGCCAGCATCCAGTGTCTGAATTGTCACTGGTTGAATGATACTCAAAGTTCCTCCTTCAATCCCGATTCCTGAATTATCCAAGTCATTCCATTGTACTGTCACAGATGCTTCTTCTCCCCACGGAATCTCAGTAGGGTCAGAAGCCACAGGATATGCATCCGTGTAGATCTCTCGATAGTTGATTTGCACATCAATCGAGCTAGTCAGGAGATAGGAGTCCGTTGGAGTTGCGGTGATTCTGAAAGTGTGAGTACCGATTGCAAGTAATGAGCTATCAATTGTCAACAAGTATGTTCCATTACCATAGCTAACGGGAATGCCCAATAATGTGCCATTGCTTGTGAACCCAGCACTTGTGACAGGCATGTTGCTGAATGCGTCTCTCAGAGTTAATTTAACATTGAAATCGTCCCCAAAAGCGGTTGATTGGGGTGGCGCATATGTAATGAAGGTTTGATGTGAGAGGTCGAGAAAGAGAACGCTTGTCGCATTGCTGTAAAATTGATGAGATGCCACAAGTTCAATTCGCCATCGTGTGGCTGCACCCAGATCTGTTGTATTCAGCGCTTTTCCGTAGCTTCCATCTCCGTAGTCATTGAGCTGCACATCGACCGGGGAGCTATCAACTGTCCAGTTCAGTGTGATCGTCGCTCCGTCAATTGGAGTAGCAGTCAGTGCATCCGATAGTTCGTATTCAACATAAAGCTCCTCCCCAATAAGCTTCGAAGTTGTCCAATCAGATACTGCATCTCCTGGAGCTACGAGGTTAAGCGTGGATGCGCGCTTAACAACGAAAGTCCTGCTGATAATTCCGACTCTGTGGTCCACAGCGGCACTCCTATCTCTATATCGGGCTGTTGCTTGCCATACTCCTGCGGAAGCGGATGAATCAAGGAGGATGGAAGCAGATTCCGAATAGCCTACAGCCTCCTCTGCTCCCACTAAACAGAAACCGCTTGGATCATCCTGGTTTTGAAACTCGGTCTGTATCCAACCTGAGGACCGTACAACGTCCGAGATGCGAACCTCATCAATCTGACCATCCCACTCGGCACTCCACACTTTGTCCTTTGGCTGATCTCCGTGTCCAATCCAGAATCCTTGTTCATAGGCAGAAGGCAAAATTGCATCTGACTTCGCAAGAACATTAGGGTCTTGCACTCCGTCAACATAGATTCTCATTAGCGAACCATCATATGTTGCGACTATGTGATGCCAAGTCCCGCCTGTGACATCATTGGCTCCTCTAAGTTGGTGTGTCTGGCCTGGAAGACAGAAGGTTGGCTTGAGAGTAGAGCCGCCTCCATAATTCACGAAGAGGCTGTATCCATCATACCACCCTTTGTGATTCATAATCCCGTAAACATGAGTATTGGGAGTTATGTCATGCTGGACCCATGCCTGCAAAGTTATCTGGTATCCATCCAAATTCCAAAGTGGGCTATCGCCACAGTCGATGAGATCGTAATAGCCATCAAGATTATTGAAATCCTGTCCACGGCCAATCTTGCCTGCGACTTGAGTTGGCACAAATGATGTATTTCCTTCTCCTCCCTGACCATGGTGCATATACTGACTGCTATCTTGGTATTCATTCAGGGCCCCTGTTCCGCTCTCTGATAAGTGCCAAACACCAAGGTATCCTGAATCCCAAACTGGTCCTGAGCTATATACAATCGGTGCTAAGGGATTTCCGTAGTACATACTAATGACTGTGTCACTGGAACCAGAAAGCAATGGCACCTTTACCCATGCAACGATGTGTGCATGAGTCAGGTTGAATTCACGGTCAAAGGACTCGATCTCATGAACCAATGTTTCTTCTCCAATTGCAAAAGCGATATCTCTGCCATCTGAGCGAACATCTGTACGAAGGTCTGGGTCGTATATGTCAACAAGTACTGGGAAGTTCACAAGGTCTCCAGCGACATTCTCGTGACTGATTGTAATCTGTTTCCTATGATAATAGGGGAGTGAGAATCTAGTTCCCTGGAAGGTTGTAGACCCTGAATACCAAACTGACCCTGATGGGTCTGTTAATTCAAGGGATATAGCTGAACCAATAGTCCCAGAACTCTGGACACGGTACTGCATGTCCTGACCAATAGTAAACTCGTTTGTTTGAGAATAAGGTCCTCCTGCTTGCCCCATTTGAAAGTCAAGAATATGATTTCTGTCCAAGAACTGAATCTTCCACATTCCGTATTCGTTGATTGCTGATGATCCAACTATTAGTTCTCCATCGAAACAGGTCCAATCAGCTCCGAATGTCATCTCTATGCCCGAAGGCGTTTTCACTGAAAATGGCCACCACTCGCCCTCCGGATAGGTAATCCTGAAGGACAACGCATCAATCTCAGGGGGTGGAGAAACCATCACACTTGCAGTCCAAATTGGCAAACTGCCATTTTCAATCGAGAATGATGTACCTAGTGAAAAATCATCTGCATAACTCTCTGCGAAGCGTTGAACTCCGAGTGAAAGCTTGAGTCCGATTGTCACACTAGTATTGGAGTTTGTCGTGAAGGTGTATCCCTCACTACTCACATTGCCGCCCACTTGCTCCTCTAGTCCAATAGAATAGAAGGTATCCGGACTGTATTGATTATTGAATTCTGTTAAAATCCAATTTATGGACCGGCCAATTGTGGAAACGCGAATTTCGTCGAGTACTCCTTTTACTTGCTCTGTGTCACCAGGGCAGTCCCCTATGAAAGGCCCAGTCGAAGCATCAACAGTGATTGTTTCTCCGGTATCAAGGTCAGCTGTGTCAAGCTCCAAGTTCCCATCGACATATAGCTTGATCGAACCATTATCTCTTACCATCACAACAAAATGATATTCTTGGTCAACAATATTGCTAGTCCCATAATACGGGTGGAAATTATAGGAATTATCATAGATGCTCAATCTAATATGACCCACTTCACCAGTATCGTCTGTTACACCCATGACTATGCCAGTTTCTGTGTAACCTTCCAAATGATTCCAAATGTATTGGTCGTCGCTCAAAGATGCATCTGTAGATTTATACCAGCCTGATAGCGTGAAGTCGTCATATAGTTGAGGATGTGACAGGCTCAAATTAATGGCATCATTGATTCCATCGAAATTATATGCACCGTCAATCTTTCCTGACGTCGGCTCATCTCCGTCAAAATTGAATGAAACCCCATCATGATTATTTCCAGTTGAATCATAATGAGTCCCAGAAAGTCCATTCAAATGGTGA
>JBHLND010000230.1:566-4968 GCA_048937485.1 Promethearchaeota archaeon | reverse complement strand
AAAATCATATCCTCCTCGCCAAAATCCCTTAGATTCAGAGACCTGGAATATCTCTCTCTTTGAGCCTTTGTGAGTCTCATTTTCCATCTACATTCAGACAGACTCACTTAAAGCCTTGGCCGCAAATGCACGAAACATGGACTACACTGCTGAAGTTGCGATTGCAGTGCGCAAAACAGCGCGTGAGGCTCTTCAGGTAGCGCTAGCCAAGCTGTCTCATCCCCTAGCCTTAACTCCGAATCACGATACGGTTGTTATCAAACCATCAATATATGATCCAGACATGGTAGGAAACACAACATTGGAAATGGCCCGTGCAGTTGTGAATCTGTTTCATGGTGCTGCCAAAACATATGTTGTAGAAAGCGATAACCCAATCCGAACTGCAGAAACTGCATTTGAGAAAACCAGGTATACAGCCTTGAAAGAGAATGGGGCTGAACTTCTAAACCTAACCTCTTCTTCCTGCATCTCACATCACATGGCTGGGCACTACTTCAAGGAGCATCTGATGCCAACGATTTTGACTGCCAATCATTTTCTCGTCAACCTCGCAACACTCAAAGCTGAACCTAGCATCTGCGTGATGGGAGCTGGAATCAAGAATCTTTTTGGTTTACTTCCTGAAGCAAACAAGAATGATTACCACTCCAAAATTGATGCAGTGCTGCTGGATCTTTTAAAGGCATTCAAGCCAGACCTAACAATTATCGATCTCACCAAGCTTGTTGTTGGTTCTCGGGAGAATGGCATCATTCGTCATATTGGTGGTGTTGTCGCTGGCATGGACCCTGTGGCTGTTGACGCGTTTTGTGCAGACCTTCTTGGAATGGACGCTATGAAGATTTCTCATCTAAAGCTTGCATCAGAGGCAGGCCTTGGTGAGGCATTGACTGACCGAATCCGAGTCCTAGGAACTGAGCACCAGAAGAATGAGCTAAATCGGTTGGTAGGAAATTCAAAGTGCAGGACTCAGTAATATTAAATGTAAGTTTGATAGGCGTGATGTCCTCTATTCCCTGTAGAGCAGCTACACAGGTGGAATCACAAATGGACTGGACCAGTCACCGCATGGAGCAAATTCCCCCCTCAGCTACGCTCAAGATGCTTGAGCTTGCAA
This sequence comes from Promethearchaeota archaeon, assembly GCA_048937485.1. Taxonomy (GTDB): domain Archaea; phylum Asgardarchaeota; class Thorarchaeia; order Thorarchaeales; family Thorarchaeaceae; genus SMTZ1-83. Next base: position 3,848 of record JBHLND010000230.1, on the reverse strand, counting down.
GACTCTTGGAATCGAAGGGCGAAAAGCTATATCATTTTGAGGTTGGGCAGCCAGATTTTCCAACTCCCCCCAACATTATCGAAGCAGCCAAGAAGGCTTTAGACGATGGCCATACCGGCTATACGTCTTCCAGAGGAATCACCCCTCTATTGGATGCAATACAGGAGCTTTATGCGAGACGCAACCTAAAGATAAATGGAAGGTCTAATGTCATAGTTACTCCTGGCGCCAAGATGGCGCTTTTTGGAGCTTTTCTTAGCACTATCGATGCAGGCGACGACGTCCTGCTTCTATCCCCTGCATGGCCAACCTACCGTGTTATGATTAGAGCGGCTGGCGCTAAGCCGCGCGATGTCTATGCTGGCCCCGATTATCAGATAGATGAAGAGAAGCTCAAATCCGTTTGCGCCAAGACCGTCTCTTGTTTTGTGATAAACAGCCCGAATAATCCAACTGGAGGAATTCTGACCAAAGAGCACCTCAAGACTATCTATGATCTTGCTGAGGACTATGACTTCGTTATCTTTAGTGATGAAATATACGAAACCCTGGTTTATGATGGGGAAAATCAAACATCATTGCTTGAAGTCGACCCGGAAATGGAACGGAGTCTTATCATTAGTGGTTTCTCAAAATCCTACTCGATGACAGGATGGCGACTAGGCTATGCTATTGGGAATGAGGAGGCAATAAACAACCTAGTCCGTATTCAGCAGAATACAACGTCGTGTGCCACAAGTTTTGCCCAATATGCAGGCGTAGAGGCAATTATGGGTGATCAATCCTACATTAATTCAATGCTTGAAGAATATAGCCGCCGGCGTCATCGCATGAAGCAAAAATTCTGCCAAATGGAGGATGTGGTTTGCTCTACTCCCAAAGGCGCATTCTATATATTCCCAGATTTTGGGGCATATGGATTGAGCAGCACCTCGTTAGCTGAGCTTATCTTAAAGAAGACTGGAGTCGTGGCAACACCAGGCTCTGCCTTTGGCGCTGAATCAGACAACTATCTTAGGTTCTCTTATGCCACATCAATTGAAGTCATTGAAGAAGGGTTGGATAAGCTTGCCGAATTTCTCCCGGCAATCAAATAGCTTGAAATGAGTACAATCAAATGACATCAAGGATTGTGCAGTCAATTGGGTACTGGAGTTAATTTCGAATGCACTATGTGTGGTGCATGCTGCAGAGATGAGAATCTACTAGTCACGGTAACTGGAAGTGATATCTCTCGGTTATCTCTAATTCTTGGTCTTAGTGCATCTGAGGTCATTAGAGCACTGGAATTCTATGTTTTAAACGAAGGCGAAGATGTTCCATTGGGACTGATGCATATCCCTCAAATTGTCACTGAGAACGGCCCTGCTTTTATCGCTTTGAAGAAGATGGAGAATGGGGACTGCATCTTTCTTCGCGACAATCGATGCATGATACATGTTATTCGTCCAGCTGTCTGTGTTTCATTTCCATTCGTGTTCAAGCGAGAAGGTGATGGTTTCTCGTGGGGTTTCAATGCTCGCAAAGAGATTTGTCCTGGACTTGAAGAGGGGCCTGAAGTCCAAGCTTCAGACTTGCTTTCCACGGCACAAAAGGTATTGGAGGACCTTGCTGGGTTTCAACTCTTTGTTGAAGATTGGAACAGGAACCGCCCAGAATCCAAAGCTCGTGACTTCATTGATTCCGTTCTCTCTAATCCTGATTTTAGCATGAGTAAAGATTTTTGACGTACTCATTACACCTACGAAGATTGGAGAATACGAATGGTTCGCGTTTTGGTTACAGGTGGGGCAGGATTCATTGGTAGCCATCTAGTAGACCTTCTTAGCGAAGATCATGAAGTTACGGTATTAGATAATCTCTCTACTGGCGCAATAGAGAATTTGCAGAAGCAAGCACGGATTGACAGTTTTGTGTTCATCAAAGGATCAATCACTTCTGATGAAGACCTCGAGAGGTCAATGCAAGATGTAACAACCGTCTTTCACTTCGCAGCACAGCCTGACGTTCGTCTAAGCGTACAGATGCCTTTATTGGATTTTAACGTGAATGTTGCCGGAGGTTTGAAGCTCTTGGAGATGATGAGAAAGAGCGATGTGAAGAGAATCGTGTTTGCGTCATCCGGCGGTACTATCTACGGTGACACAGAAGTACTTCCGACTCCTGAGTCTACGTCTTTGAATCCAATAAGCAATTACGGTGCCGCCAAAGCTGCATTTGAAATGTATCTCTCTTCCTATTCGGAGCTTTACGGTTTCCACGTAGTAAGCGCAAGATTCGCCAATGTCATTGGTCCTCGCTTAACCCATGGAGTTGTATATGATTTCTATATGAAATTGAAGGATAACCCAGACAAGCTGGAAGTCCTAGGCAATGGCAAACAGGAGAAAGTGTATGTATACATTTCTGACGCAGTTGAAGCCACCGCTCTTCTTGCCAATAGACTGGGTCCCGGTTTCCTACCTGTCAATGTTGGCAGCAGGGATAGTCTGAAGGTTTCATGTATTGCTGAGATTGTCTTGGAAGAGCTTGGTTTCAGGAACGACCTAATCGAATATACTGGTGGTTCAAAGGGCTGGACCGGTGATGTTAAGAGAACGGCTATGGATATTGGGCTGTTGGAATCATTGGGCTGGAGGGCGAAAGTTTCTGCTGAGGATGGAATAAGGCAGTATTTGCAGTGGCTCGTCAAGGAATATGGGCCTGTGAAGTAATGGCCATATCATCGGACTCTAGAGTCTACTCAGAATTTGCAGAATATTCCCGAAGTTATGCTCAACCGTTCTACTCTTCTCCTCGTAGAGGGTTAATGGCGCAAATCGCTCGTCAGAGTTGGCAAGCTCCTTGAAGTTTTCCGAGCGGATTGCATTGTGTATCTCTTCGTTGATTTCCAATATCTGGTTGGAAGTCTTCAGAATATACTGCAAGTTCCTGATTAGCATGTTGAAGTCATATATGTCTCTTAATTGCAGAGTTTGGCTGTAGAATTGATATTCCAATCGGGCAAGTAAGACCCTTTTCTCCACAATGCGTCGCAGCCAGTTGTCTGGTTCTTCTGTCAATTCATTTGCTAGGTCTGACCAATATGCTTGCTGATCTAGCAACTGGACCAGATACGCCCTAAGAAATGCAAAATGGTCGACACCCTCGTCTATGTCATCCTCTGTGCCGATAGGTTGCATCATGGAATCCATCTGGCTGTGCTTAACAGCTATCATAAGCGAAAATTTGTCCACATACTTCTTGACCTCATCTGTCTTCTCTTTTCGCGTCATAGTGTCA
>JBHLND010000230.1:0-556 GCA_048937485.1 Promethearchaeota archaeon | reverse complement strand
GCATTCGGAGCAAATCTCTGCACTTGCAGTCAAATCCTTCGTAGAGAGGAACTGCAGCGCATCTTCAAGATCATCTCCAAGAACATCTCGATCGTGTATTCGGAGAATCCAACCTTGGGAAATACAGTATACACGATTATCTGGATAATTAACATAGATGGAAGTGTAACACACATTGCCATCTGCTGCTTGTTCTTCCTTCATGCTCTCTTTGTCTTTATGAAAGGCAAAGAGGGCTGGATCCAACTCAATGGCATCGATCTCAAGAACACTGTCATCATTGACACAGAGCTTTTCATCGCCAAATACTTTGTAGCAGGGGCATCCTCTGACTATCTTAATTGATGCCTGTGTTGGCTGGTCCTGCTGTCCTAATACCACACCACTAAGCTCCGTTTTGCTTCATTCTTCTCATGACTGTTGCTATGATGATTGTTTCGGGCCGTTATAGCCCTTTTTGTGAAGTTCTTGTTTCGATTTGACCAAGCAACCTGATTAAATCGTTGAATCTTGTCTCGGTAGATTTGCGAATCTCAGAGTGTTTGGAGAGGAAAAG
>JBHLND010000229.1:0-5007 GCA_048937485.1 Promethearchaeota archaeon | reverse complement strand
AGGCCATTGCCTTGAAGCTCTGCTCTCCATGTTCTGAACTCTCCCCACTGCTCTAGCCACAGATAGACGAAATCCTCATTCAGCTGTTCTTGAATTCCTGATATGTAGTACAAACGAAGTTCAGAGTCGAACTCTTCTCTCTGCAACCTATACCAATCATTGACCTGAGAGTTGTTGTATCCGGCTGAGTATGCCTGATATCCACGGCTGTATGCATAAGAATAGAGGAACTCGTTTGGGTCAGAATAGTCAGGAAGCCATGGAGCAAACCAAGTCACCATCCGTCTCTCTCTTTGGTAGTTAAGGTAATTTGCCCATTCCAAGGGAACGACCGTAACCGTGATACCGCCCGGAAAGCTAGTCATATCCGCCATAGGATCTGAGAATACAGACTCAAGTCCATCGCGGAGAATCAGGCACGCCTGTTCCCTTCGGGTGTTACCCATAGTGTAGTAGAGGACAAACTCATCACCCAAGTCATGAATAGCTTGAGCAACTGAGGGATTGCCAACTGCGGCATTCCAGTAGTCTACTGCGGCAGTCAAGTTCATTTCGCAATCGAAAGTTGAGCTATTATGCCCAAACATGCCAATTGGAATTGGTCCTCTGGCTTGAAGTCCAAAATCATGAAGGGTGGTTTCAATGTAACTGCTGTAGTCAAAGCAGGTTGCGGCTGCCTTTCGAAGGTTCAAATCCTGGAATGGGCCGGTAATCGTAGTTCCATTATCAAGGAGTAAATCCGCTTGATTCATTCCAATCGCGCTCAGGGAATAGGTAAGTCCGCCAGTTGACACGGCTATTGATGGATTAAGAGAGGACTTTGAAACTGGATCCCATATATCATAGGAGTGGGATATTGGCCAATAGCAACCATCAGTAATACCCGTTTGTAGATTCAGAAGTCGGGAATTAACATCCTCCTCGGTTTCTATGAGCACATCAGCAATCTCCCCAGATCGCTCAGGCCCCTCTCTCCAGTAGTTTTCAAATATCCCAAGATGGATATATTGATCGATAACCCATTCCTCCATTTTGTAGGGCCCTGTTCCACAGCAATGTTCTGTCATCCAGCCATCCCATTCTCCGTAGTCAACACCATATTGATCCCATACAGAGTTTGAGGGACTACTTGCATGATTCAATGCGTATGTCGGACTCATAATTGAGCCAACCCAAGAAGCCAATACAGAAGGCAAGTAAGGTCGAGGTTCTTGAAGGCGAAAACGAACTGCATACTCTTCCAAAACCTCTACTGGAGAGATTGTTGTCACCCATGTATCAAATGCGCTTGCATATTCAGGCGAATCAGGGTCATAGCCATATGCGACATTCATCAAGTCCGTCCCGCCTAGGAGAAGGTCTGCAAGCATCCAGAATGGCCCATCAAGATAGAAGATCTTGGCAGCACGATAAACATTCCATTGCACGCAGCTTGCATTGAATGAAGTGCCATCATGAAATGTAACTCCCTGGCGCAAGGTGATCGTGAAGTTCAAACCATCAGCTGAGATTGAGGGAAGCCCTTCTGCAAGGAGGGGGATCAGTGTGTCAGTAGTATTGCTATCCCAAGGATATGTGTAGAGGGTTTCATAAACATTATAGAAAACCCAATTTCCGAAGCTCTCATAGTTAATGTGAGGATCAAGAAAATCGGGATTGCTGATGGTCTCCCAAACAATGGTATCAGTTGGGATATTTGAAATGGCTGTAGACTCCTCAGATATTATTGAAATGCTATGATAGCCAAAGCTCCCAATTCCGCCTAATATCAGAAGTAGCAGAACTGAGAAAGACACAGAAACAGCTGTTGCATTCTTCATTATGTAGCCCTCATACAATATAATCCAGTTGGGAAATCTACACCTTATGAGGAAAGCAGGCCTATATGTTATTCGCCTGAAGTTCCTCCAGGCTCGACCGTGGCTCCAAGCTCTTCAATCCAAGCACAATCAATAGCACAATGTTCACAGTCAGAATAAGAATGCGTCTCTACAGAATGCTGCCAGCTGGCGGAATGATCCTGATAGTAGTATTGGGAAGCTTAGCTTTTGGAATCGTTGGAGTCCAAAGCGTTTTACTTGGAGTGCTGATGCCTCAACCTGTAATTGCGACCTTCCTCTCAACGGTATTCATCACCTTCTCTGTGTTGAAGTATGACACACCATGGCCAGCTATTCTTCTTGGTGCATTCGTCATTGCACTGGTATTGACAGCAGGTGCACCTTTGGCTTAGCTCCACTGCATTAGTACAGACCTTCTGCTTCAAGCTCCTCAATGCTCATCCGTGGTTCTAGGCTCCTTGTAGCAAGAACGAACAGAAGAATAGCATTCAGAATCAGTATTATCACTAGGAGTGGAAGTCCCTGCCAATTTGTGTAGATAATCCCTGCTGGAATCGGGCCCATTGCAACGAAGATCGAAACAAGTACACTGCTGAGAGCTAGCATCTTCCCAAAATCTGAACGTGGCATTGACCTCTGAATATACGATGAGAGAATTGTGGCCCATAGAATATCATTTACAGACTTTATGGCGGTAGCAATGAATGCCAATGATAAAACAACGCTGAGGCCAGGGTAGATAGAGTCTAGTGAATTAACCCAAGTGGTGGGAGCAATATATCGAATATCTTGGGAAAGAATCAGAAGAAAGATTGAGACAGGCATTAGAGAATAGACTGCAAGCGTAAGACCCTGTCCACCACGTTTGTCAAATACCCTCCCCACAGCCAGCGCAAGTGGCACTGAGAAGGCCAGAGTAATCAGAATCATTAGATTGATTTCAGCATATCCAAATTCCAGTGTTTCATTGACAAAGTAGTTCTTAGAGAAGCTATAGAAACTGTCACTAAGTGCATCAATGCAAATAACCACAATGAAGATTGGAAACACACGAACCAAGAGTCTGAGACCTCTGATGTTCTCACTAATGAAGTCCTTGAGAAGATCATCAGATTGTGTCTTGCGTTTTGGGAGTGGAAGCTGTTCCATGCCAGTGGCTCGAATTATGGCGCAAATGAATTGGAGAATCGCAGCTATAAAGAGAGTGACTTGCATAAGCACGACAAAACTCATTCCGAGGTCCAGCATCAGAGCAAAGAAGTATAGCGGTATTATTCCTAGGGAAGTTCCTAATCTGAACATGCTCTGCGCAACACCACTAAACTCGCGGTCGACCTGTTGCATCTGATAAGCTTCACCAGCACCGGTTGTCAGAGAGCCTATACCGCCAATCAAAATTGCCAGTGCAATGATGAAGACGTCTGTTGTCAGTGATACAGTGAGAAAGAAGATTCCTGGAGTTATCATTGTGATTACTGACAAGTTCCTACGGTCATAGTTGTCAACAAGATAGCCAGAAATGAAATTCCCAACCACATTGATGGCAAACATAAATGAGAAGAGTGCACCGGTCATAATGTAGGAAATTCCAACATCTCTGAAGTAGAGGGTGAAGTATTCGTACACGACAACCATACTTGAATAAATCCAGACAGTAGAAAGGAAGATGGACCAATTCCTATTACTCAGGAGTTTCTTCACAGCTTGAAACCATGAAAGCTCAGAAGCATAGGCCTGAGTTGAAGGAACTTCTTCCTCCACAGGATTGCCATCCTCCTTCATCGAATTTGCCCTCCAAGTTTGATCCTAGTCTTCAAAAACTTCAAACTTGAGGCCTTTTTCAGCGAGCATCTTCAACATGCGCTGAACCGCTTTTTCATCAGGAACTTCTAGAATCATCTCAAGTTCGGCTCTGTTTGGAGGAATATCAGGGTCATATCTATCCTGATTAATCTCAATAATGCTTACTCCGGATGCTGCAACAATTGCAAGAACCTTATTCATACTGCCTACCCGATCAAGTATTGAACCTTTGACTCTGACTGAGCGACCTAGCCGAAACAGCTCCTTCTCTACCACTCTAGCAAGGAAAGACATATCGACATTGCCACCCGATAGAACTGCTACCGCTGTCTTGTTCTGCACATCTATCTTGCCATGTTGAAATGCCGCAAGACCAACGCAGCCCGCAGGTTCTACTACAATCTTTGCGCGTTCTAGCAACATGAAGAGGGTTCTTGTGACTTCGAGCTCCTCAACTACTACAACATCTGAGAGCAGATTCTTAGCAATGTTGAATGTCAATCTTCCAGGCTTCTTCACTGCGATTCCGTCACAGACCGTGTCTAGATTCTTAACGCCGACTATTTTACCAGCTTCAAGAGATGCTTTCATTGATGCTGCAGAAGCTGCTTCCACGCCGTATACTTTGACATCAGGGCTTTGCTCCTTAACTGCGATGCTTATGCCTGATACAAGACCACCGCCACCAACAGGTACGGCAATGATTTCAACATTAGGGCATTCGTTTAGAATCTCAGTGCCTATTGTTCCTTGACCTGCGATTACATCCTCATCATTGAAAGGATGTAGAAGTGTTGCACCGGTTTTCTCAGCCATTTCCTTGGCATGAGCTAAAGCATCGTCGAAAACAATTCCATGAAGAACAACATTCGCGCCGTAGCTCTCAGTAGCTTGGATCTTTGCCACAGGAGAGAAGGTTGGCATGACAATTGTCGATTTTATACCCAAGCGGGTTGCAGCATAGGCCACCCCTTGAGCATGATTCCCAGCGGAGGCAGCTATGACCCCAGCATTCTTTTCAGCATCGGTAAGCTGAGACATAGCATAGGCAGCACCCCTGACCTTGAATGATCCCGTCTTTTGTAGATTCTCCAACTTGAGATACACATCACCTCCAGTCATTCTACTGAAAGTTGTAGAACGGTCAAGACGGGTTACATGCTTGATGCCCTTCAGGACTTCTTGAGCATCTAGAATCTTCTTGTAGATGTGGCTGTATTTTGTCATTTCCTAACCCTTACTGCAAAGAGCAATACGGTCTGATAATTCTTGCCGGTTTATGGCTGGAAACCTAGCCTGTGCTACTCGAACCAGATATTCTGAATGAGGGAAGTTTCATGGGCGGAACGATATAATTCATGTG
>JBHLND010000228.1:0-5013 GCA_048937485.1 Promethearchaeota archaeon | reverse complement strand
ATTACGATCAATCCATCCAGATGTTCAAGGTACTTGCAGGACTTGGATTTGCTTATGGAATTCTTGGTGACCATGAAAGCACCATGAGGAGTATTCAATACATTCAAAGAGCAAAGGAAACACTCAATGAACTTGCCAAGACAGGTCACGATGTTCGATCAGATTTGGCTAGGGCTGAGAATTTGCTGGGATGGATTTGCCTTACGACAGATTCCGATGAATATTGGGATATTGGAATTGAGGCCTTCAAACGCACGATAAGAATGAGAGAAGACTTGTTTTCGAAAGGAGGAGTATCGGAAATAGAACTTCTCGGCAGTCGCCTGGGTTTCACTTTATCACTTCTGAGAACTTCCGACTATACGGATGGAGTCGCACAGAAGCAACTTCGAGAAATTCTTGTGCAGTTTGTGCCCCTCTTCCCCACAGACTCAAGAGCCTTCCTAGAGGTGGCAATCGCAACCTACAATGTTGTTTGGCTTGCTTTTCGTCATGGTGAAGATCTCCCTCCACGCCTTGTTCGCTTGCTAGAAGATATTGATAGGATGTTATCTGACGCCAGAGTGGAAGATGACTCCGCTTTTATTCATGGGGTTTCCTTGCTGCTACCCTATGTTGACAAAGCTTGGCAGACGATGCGATTAAGAGCCAGTGGACTACTCTCACATAAGTCTGGGCTTTCCACGGTAGGTCCAGTGATGGCAGCTCTCGCCACTGCAAAAATGAATCTTGATGCCGTGAGTCTTGGAAGATCCGCTCCTATAACATCCCCTGTAGATGAAACAGTTCGTACTATCGACAAGCTTCTGGCATCATATTGGAAAGGACAGACTAGTCTAGCAAAGACTGTAAAAGCTTTCTTCGAGAATAAGAATTACAGCGAGCTTGCCACTGGGCTCTATGGGGCTGCAATTGATCTTCGCTGGGTGGGAACTGTCGATACATCGTTTCCTGAGTCCGCGGAATTCATCCGAGCAACCTGTGTTTCGTTGTCTGATGTTCTTCTCCGGTTTGCACTGTCTCTGGAAAACCAATACGAGGCTCACATTGATAGGAGCAAGTTCGACGAAATGCCGGAGGGAGTAGATTCTGAGCAATACCAGTACATTCTTTCCGAAGACTGGATGGGCCTAATCAAGATTGCAGACGCCTATCTGCAGATGGTAGAACAGTCAGAAGTGGTAGAGGCCAAGCCCTACCTCAATGCAGTCTTTTCAAACATTAACCGCGCTCTCCGAATGATGGACGACGTGTCGCTGGTCGATAGACGGCTTCTTTCTATGCTGGGCGAAGTCATGAATAGGCGCTACTATTTGAGAAGTTAGAGCTCAGAATTCTTCTTGTTCCGGGTCTCCTAGCCCTACTTCCCTGAATAGACCTCCCTTTGCTCCCCAAGTCACCCATCCAGATGTTGCTGTCCTTACTTCATTAGCTAATCCAAATGACTCGCTTACTGGGATTTCTGCCTCAACTCTGTAAAGCAAGCGCTCCGAATCAATTTCTTGAACTCGTCCCTTTCTTTTTGCTAGTATAGCAGTAATCTCTCCAATGTAGTCCTCTGGTGTGCTGAACTCCAGTTTAACCCAAGGCTCAAGAAGCACAGGTCTTCCAGAAAGGATGCTCTTGGATATAGCTTCAATTAGGGGTTGCGTTATGTCTCTCCACGAAGTTTCATAGCTTTCGAAGTGAATCCTTGCTTTCTCGATAACAACCAGAAGCTTCCTCATTCTTTCTCCTTTAACCGGCCCATTTCTAATTGATAGCCGGAATGCTTCTCTCACCCATTCCGTTTCATTACTCATCAAGTCTATACTATTGCTCTGATCAATCAGATAGCATCCCAACTGCGTATCAGAATCTACAATTCGTCCCAGACTGTCTGCTTGCAGTTCATCCCTATTCACCAAAGCCTTTACTCTAAATGAGCTGGTGGTTTCGTCCCCTGCGGTTGCTGAGATACCATCAACCTGAATCTGCTCTTTAAGGAGAACCATAGGTTTGCCTAGGACTACTCCAACTCCTTGCCGTTCTAGCTTTTGTATGCTAACCTCAATATGCAATTCGCCTGCACCAGAAAGCAGCATCTCTCCTGTTTCAGCATTAACTTCGAAGACAAGAGCAGGATCGGTTTCAGCAAAGTCAGAGATGGGTTCTTGGATTGATGACAGCTCAGATAGAACCTTTGGTTCAATAGTGTATGTGACAACAGGTTCAGTGGGGTACTCCAAGCCTCGCATGGGCGGAATGTCCGGCACTTTTTCTCCTACCAATGTATCTCCCACAGCAATATTACGTAGGCCAGCCATAAAAGCCAGATTTCCTGAAGGCACTTCCGGAAGGGCGATTCTGGATTTTGACATGAAGAGCCCTACTTGCAGGCTCTTTCCTATTTCCCCAGTTCTTAGATTCCTAAGGGGCCTTGCCCTTTCCAGAGTTCCTGAGAATACTCTTACAGAGGCAACAAGTCCTGCATGACGATCAGATTGCACATCCCCAACCACAAGGACGCAAGGTCCTTTTGGATCGCAATTCAAGATGCTTTGCTGAATTTCTGTATCAGTTCCAAGTGTCCAGAAACTAGGAATGCGAAATGATTGAGCTCTTGGAGGACTGGGGGTAGCTTTGATTAATGAGTCTAAAACGACCCTAGCCACTGGGTACTTTTCTGCTAGAAGGCTTTCCTCCTCCCTTCGATACACTTCAGCAATTTCCTCCATAATCTCAAGGAATGCATTGGCAAGGTCTGTGGGAGCTTCACTCCCCTGACTCCTCTCCTTCAGATTCTGCTGGTCTATTCCCCATTTGTCAAGCGCTGATCCTACGCTCAGAGTTGACTTTGGAAACGAAACCTCCCACTTCTCCAGCAAGTCATCATCAAGGTACTTGCCCAACATGCCATTGAATTCTCGAACCGTCTTGTTGATATCTTCCGCAACTCTCTGCGGTTTCAAACGACGCTCTGTGATAAGACGGTCCACCTTGTTTACAAACAGGACTGGCCGAACACGTTCTTTCAATGCCTGTCGTGTTACTGTTTCCGTTTGAACCATTATCCCTTCAATGGCATCTACAACAACAACGGCTCCATCTGTCAATCTAAGTCCTCTAGTCACATGGCTGGAGAAGTCGATGTGTCCCGGTGTGTCAATTAGATGGACAAGATAGTCAACCTTATTCAATTGATGAACCAATGAAATCCCTGAGGCCTTGATTGTTATTCCGCGTTCCTGTTCGATGAGATCGTAGTCCAGAAGTCTTACAGTAGCCGCGACGTGTTTTGAGAGAAGACCTGAATCAGCAATTAGGGAATCAGTCAGTGTTGTCTTGCCATGGTCAATGTGAGCAATCACCGTGCAGTTCCTAATTCTCTCTGTTTCAAATACAAGGGCTGCTGCGCGTTCATTGACGAACTTCTTGTATATGTGTGACAAGAAATCTCTACCCGACCATCTTCTTGTAATCAGACATAGAGATTAGGACCTCCTCTTTACATTTTCCACATTTGAAGGTCACACTGACTTTCTGAGACCTAATCTTGTTTTTTAGGGGGTGGCCGCATTTGCAAACAAATCCTACTAGTCGCGCAGGATTTCCAGTGACTAGTCCATACGTAGGCACATCCTTAGTCACAACAGCACCACTTCCAACCATGCAGTACTCGTTCAATGTTATCCCACAGATGATTGTAGCATTGGCACCAATCGATGCACCCCGTCTTACAAGGGTGTCAACAATTTCCCAAGAATCACCGTATGATCGTGGGTAGACGTCATTTGTAAAGGTCATGTGAGGCCCGCAGAAAACGTCATCCTCTATTGTAACTCCATTGTAGACTGAAACTCCATTCTGTATCTTGACATTGTTGCCAATCTTGACATCAGCGTCTATATACACATCCTTTCCAATAGTGCAGTTCTCCCCAATGCTGGCGGTGCTTCTAACATGTGCAAAATGCCAAATCTTTGTGCCTTCTCCTATCCTTGCTCCCTCATCAACAACTGCTAAGGGATGAATGAATACGTCACTCATTTGGTTCACAGAATATGTGCATGACTAGACAGAGTTAACTCTTGCTCTTCTTTGAACGACGCCTCTCAGTCAAAGGTGATGCCCAGAGTTTTCCTCTATACGAATCCGTTGGAGGACACCCAACACATTTACTTTCCACAAAACGTCCGCAAGCTACGCAATTGCGACCACAAGGCGTTTTCGTTCTAGAGCCATCTTGCGGTGCCAACTCCAATGGCAAGTATTTCGGATACACCGGAGCATTTCCAAACCAGCTCTCTGATCTCCTTACGCCAGGCTCAGTTCGCATGCTGCAGGTTCCGATAATTGATTCAAGACTCCATGTGTCTTCGGCAGCCAACACTGCGAAAAGGTTGTACCTGCCTGTTACAGGTGCCAACATCAGAAGTCGTGGACAGTTTTGATACTTCTTCTTTATGCGGTTTGCGACTTCCATGTTTTCAGTTTCTATTCCCATGAAGAGCAATTTGATATCAAGCTCTTCTGCGTTTACTCCTGCTGTTACTTGAACCAGTTTCTGGTTGACAAGCTTGTCCAGTCGCTTGCTTACAGCCACATGGGACATGTTCAGTTCTTTGCCAATTTCAGAAAGACTCACGCGTCCATCTCTTTGAAGTATGGAGATTAGTTGCTTGTCAATGTTGTCCAATGGAATTCCTCTCCAGTTGAAATCAATGTCTGACGAGGTTAAGACTTGTAACCAGATGAAACATCGTGGTTAATATTAGTGCCTATTTGCGTTTTTCAGCTAAGCTGCTCAAATCTCTCCGGCCCTTTCCCAATCATGGCGGTATATATGTGCATTCACTGAGAGTGTCGTCACCGTACCTGGCTTAAGATTTGTCTTATCCGCGACATATCGAAGTAGTTCCGCAAGCGCGAACACATTAGCCGGCCATGCTCCGTACATGTCGTTAGAACGAATCATGACACTAACGTCTAGGAACTTCTCTCGTACCATGAAGACGAAGTGGTTAAGGCAGG
>JBHLND010000227.1:0-5013 GCA_048937485.1 Promethearchaeota archaeon | reverse complement strand
TCAAAGGAGAGCTTGAGGCCAAGAGTTGTGAGCATTGTCTTCATCAAAGCGTTCTTCTCAGTGTCGAAGCCACCGATACCTAGCTCGGCATAGAACTGTGGTGAGATCTCAAAGAAGCTGAATATGGTCTTGAAGAAGTCTCCAATATTGTCCATGGAGAATACCTCACGAGCATCAAAGATCATGCTCACAATCATGTCAAATATTGGGTTCAGATCTATAGCAAAGTTGGCTTTGATTCCAAGAGCGTATTCAAGCGTAAAGAGGGACCAGTCTCCCAAACCGATGGGGAATTCACCTGAGAACCCTAAGAGGTCGTCAAGACCTTCAAATAATCCTTCTATCGTATTTTCAATATCTTCCAATACTGGATTCAGCAGTCCGCTGAGCCAGTCGAATACCTTCCCTAGGAGCCACTTCACACCACCGGTGAAGATGTCCTTGATATCCATGAAGAACTCGAGTGTATCCTCTAGCATTTCTTCGGTGAATCCTGAACCAAGAAGGCCTTCTGCATAATCGAGGATTTCACTGATGACCTCCATTGAACTGGGCATATCCTCCTTTGATATGCCAAAGGCATCAGGGAAGAATGACTGGAGAAGCTTCAAGAAGGCATCAATTGGGACATCGTCGAATGCAGGCAGTGAGCCGATCAATGACCCTGCTGCCATCAGAACTGATTGCATGATTCCCTGGAATGATTGCCCCTTGATGCCCTGAATCATCATGAGGATGCCGTTAATTATCTCTCCAGCCGTAGTCAGAACATCGCCATTATAGGAAAAGGGAATGGCATCCTCTACATCCAAGTACTCGATGACGGTCTTGATCAGGGTAGGAATGTCACCAAGTTCAGAAGCAAAGTTGTTCACCGTCTTGCTAATCATTTCCTTGAGGGCATTGCTGTCGGATACAAGTGCAATGAATCCCATAACTGGCTTGACTAGACTGTTGAGCGCGTCTATGACCTGAGCAGCACCACCACCACCAATGACTTCGTTTACAAGGTCCGCAGCAATCTCAAATAGGTCCGGCAGGCTGTTCTTGTCAAAGGCCCCATTAAAGAAGCCAGTGAGCATTGTCATGGCATCTCGTACAACGTCCTTGATCGCCTGCGTGACGCCGGTTGTCGCAGAGTTCAGTATATCGGAGATTTGTGTCCTGAATCCATTGATGTCACTGAATGCACCTTCTTGGAATGACTTCACCACACCCAGCATCTGCTGCGCAAGTTCTTGAGCACCACCGGGTATGTTTGACGGTCCGATGATTTCCTCCAACATATCGATTCCAAATTGCAGGAAGGAGGTTGTGTCAAACTCGTCAAGCAGATCAAATGCTGACATTCCCATTTTAACAATGGACATTATCTTGTCAACTGCATCCTCCATACCAGTGACTGAGAGGATGGAGCCTAGAAGATCAGTTCCAACAGTTTCAATGAACTTCACAAAGTCTTTACCTGTGATGTAATCAACAATGCCTTCCACGAAACTAACAACTCGCGTGAGAAGAGTCGCGGCTGGAATTTCAGTCATTCCGAGTCCTGCAGTAAGAGTCTTGTTCAAGAAAGTCCGCAGCGTATTCTTTGTGAAGAAGCTGAAAATAGCATCGAATACACCCTTGCCCTCGGAAACAATATTGCTGATTATATCCACCAGGCCACTCTCAGCCCCTAGAATTTGATTGATGAAATCCTTTACGAGTTGTGGAACAGAATCCGGCAAGATTGCTGATACAAGCTCTCCAATAATGCCCACGATACTTTCTATGTCACCCCTGAAATTGAAGAGTGCTTTCAGAATGACGTTCAAATAATCTTTAAACTCCGCCATGAATGGGAACTCGTTCGCTATTGCTTGCACAATTGATTTCAACGGAGACTCAAGGTCGAAATCCTTGACAATTCCAATAATTGGCTCTAGAACCTCGAACAACCCTTTGATGGTCTCAATGAGGTCCGTAGGAATTGAGATTACAGTTGAACCGGAATCTCCCAGGACACTCAGTAGAACATCAATTATCTCTCCAATGGGTCCTCTCAGGGCTGAAAGCAGAGGTATTTCGCCGAGGATATAGTCGCTAGATGCAACCTCTTCCGCTGTGCTGATCTTAATTGCAGGTGAGAAGTCTGCAGGGAGTTCTTCCTCCTCTAACTCAATGAGGCTTCCATTATCATCCATCTGGTAGAATGCTGGTTCTATTGTGGGAGCGTGTCTATCCCACATCTCTTCAGTTCGCCTGTCTCGGTCCTCTTCATCGAACTCGCCAACAGGATTGATTGGTTCAATGCTTCTTTTGAAGAACATGTTAAAGTTGTCAGCATAGATTTGCAGAGCAATTGTACGAAGGTCGCCTGCCGCGTTTTCATAGTCTTTGCTGACATGAGACTTGGTCGCGACTGCCTCATGCAAAGACCACATATCGAAGAAAGCAAGTAGTAGGCCATCGACCTGTTCTGCCTCACTTGTGCGAATGTTGCTATCTGATTCAGCAAGGAATGGTTCCATGCCTAACGTGTTGCCCATTCCGACGATATGTTGTGTCATTCTGTGATTGGACAGCAAACCGTAGAATGTAGCCCAAGTAACGTTGGCATCAGCGAATTGCACACCCTTCAAGTGCGATCGTAATGCATAAACCGCAATCCACGGTTCCTCTCTTAGCTCATGCTCCAAGACATCCCAGCTCTTGATCGGTCTCATTTCTATATTATCAAGTCTGAAGGCTA
This sequence comes from Promethearchaeota archaeon, assembly GCA_048937485.1. Lineage (GTDB taxonomy): Archaea > Asgardarchaeota > Thorarchaeia > Thorarchaeales > Thorarchaeaceae > SMTZ1-83. The sequence goes on along the minus strand of JBHLND010000227.1, from coordinate 2,279 downwards.
GAACCTCATGGACGTTCTCAGCTATGGTCCTCAGTAATTCACTACCGGGATCGTAGAAAATGTACACGGGGTCAATATCGTACGTTTCCAATGGGTCTCGAAACAAGGGCTCATCTTGCTGCAGCACTTGCCCCGCCCATACGGCCTGTGGAATATACCCAAAAACCATTATCGCAATAAATACAGAAGTAGCTAGCCTGACTTTCAGCAGTCTCCGGTTCATATGCACGTGCGCCTCCTAACACGACGTACCGAATGGAGAAATAGAAGGCCTTGCACATGCAGGATTTGGTGGCATCACCAGCGAACATCTCTAACCTAAACGCTGGCGGGTGCATGCGACCTTTCTCTCCCTATCGGTCGCCCAGCGAACTAAAACACACTGGCATAAGCACGATATAATACCTTTGGTTTGATGTGAGCGTTCCGTGAAACCACAATTGCGGGCATAATTCTTGATGGCTATCCCTCCTCCCCGGACTGTCTATTCCATTGAATCCGGACCGCAGTCATAAAGTACGTACCTAGTGCCATCTTTTGGAAGCACCGTGTTGTGAAATGGATTGTGACTGGAGTCATTCTTCTTGCTCTCATTCTGCATGCAAGCTATGTATTGCAATAGCTATTATCAGATTTCATCAGTAGATTCCAGTTCAGATAATTCGCGCTTCCCACTTTCTCTGTTACTGACTATAAGGAGAACGAAATTGAAGATAGTAAATGAAGACCAGAACATGGCAGATATTATGCGCCCGGTTAGAATGCCAGCTGCAACCATGATTAGTCCCAACGCCGTCAATGACACAGTGACATAATTCATATTCGGGATGAAGGGAATGATCTCCATGCCAGGTTTGGGATGAGGAAGCGCTCTGCTAGGTTTTGCTATTATCATTATTGTGAATACTATCATCAGAACTGTGAGGAGCAGTTGGAGGTAATCCGCCCAATTCAATGGACCGAGATCATACCATTGTTGGGCAATATCTACCAAATCACGTGCTCCGTGGTTATTCATAGTCAATCACATTGCATATCAGTGAAATAACTTGCAATATCCGACCTTGTAGAAAAACTCTACGGAGCTAATTGGATTTACAATTTTGCAAGCTCTTCTTCTCTTAGCTTCTTCTTGAACAACTTCATGACAACGGTCAATGGTAGCTCTTCTCTGAACTCAACCCATTTGGGTACTGCGTACGGTTTCACTTTGTCCTTCAAGAAATCGATGATGTCCTGCTCTGTGACCTTGCCTCTATATTCAGACTTCAACTGAATGAATGCCTTCACCCTCTCACTTCCAGGTCTTTCGGGATCAGGAATTCCAATTACGCCAGCAATTTCCACAGCATCGTGCTCATGAAGGATATCATCGATGACTCTACTGTACACTTTATTGCCTGAAACATTGATCATATCCTTGATACGGTCGACGACCTTGAAGTAGCCATCACTGTCCATCTCCACAATGTCACCCATGGGCAACCAGCCGCCTTCTCTCAGTCCGCTTCCGGGAGTCGGCCAGTACCCCTTCATGACTTGAGGTCCGCGAATCCATATTTCACCACGTTGACCGATTGGAAGTTCTTCACCTGTGTCTGGGTCAACTATCTTGATATCAGTTTCAGGAACTGGAAGTCCAACGCCTCTCTTTGTTTCCTCAATGAATCCGGTGACCTTTGAGAGGGCGGAAATGTTGATGGTAGATACACATGCAGTTTCAGTTGCACCATATCCCTCCCCCATGGGCACTCCAGATTTTTCTTCGAATTCCTCGGCAAGATCCTCTGGAAGTGCCGCAGCTCCAGAGAAGTAGAATATCTGTCCTTTGATGAGATCCATTTGGGAGAAGTACGTATAATGCGTAGGCACAGCAAAAACCAAGAATGGACGGTGTTTGTTAATAACATCAACAATCCTTAGGATATCCCTGGAGTCCATGAGGTACATTTTAATCCCCCACGAAATGCAGGCGTGAATAGCCCAATGACCGTAGGCATGAAAGATTGGGATGCAAATTACTCCCGAGCTCTTACCAATAATCCCATCCTTCAAAGGGTCCATCATCCAATGTACGGATTGTCTAATGTTGGATGTAATATTGTAATGAGTAATCATTGTTCCTTTGGGCTGTCCTGTTGTCCCCCCTGTGAAGGGCAGTAAGGCAATGTCCTCTTTCGGGTCAATCTCAACAGTCTCAGTGTGAGGCTCATACTTCTCAATTAGGTCATCCATGAGGTGGTAGTTCTCATCCTGAGTATCTTCCATGTTGGGATACA
>JBHLND010000226.1:0-5026 GCA_048937485.1 Promethearchaeota archaeon | reverse complement strand
TTTCGAACAACAGTACCTCCTCGATGAAATCAGACCCACCAAAGACTCTCTCCTTTATATCTCTGGGTGTTTCGCCATATATCTCCTCAACTTCAGCATCAACATTCATGACCCGGTCTCGCAACGCAATGACAAATGCAATCAAGAAAACAGCAATGGGGACTAAGAGCTGGACTCTAAAGTCCTGTGCGATGGGCAAATCGGGTAGGAATTGGTCCAGATAGATAAACGAGCCGCTCATAATGCCCAAGATGAAAATTGAAGTTGATTTTGCAGCTTGTATCAAAGGATTTCTCCTCTTCATCAGAATTAGTTTCTCTGCTAGAATAGCTTCACATTCCCTCGGCATCTGCTGCATATCATAAGCTGCAGAATCTGAAACAAGAATCGCATTGAAGAGTAGCGTAGCATTGCCCATGATTATCATCTTCTCAGTCTTTCTGGACCAGAGGCGAACTCCATCTCCATAGTCCACCCGTAGAGATGCATCTTCAAGACAGCGCTGCAACATCTGATTATCCGCTGGGCTATGATACCTATGAAATAGAAATACATTCCAAATTAGATACAGAATCAGGATAACTAGCACACTCAAGATTAGCCACTCAGGAAAGACACTAGGCAGATCTAAAACACCGTGCGAGAAGCTGAACCATGCCATGCCTCCAACAATCCAACTGAAGCCTAACTCGTAACGAAATAGTGGTGCTGAGTCTTCCTCAGTTGGAAAGTACCCACCCTGGACTGGTGTCATTCTCATATCACGCCTATTCATGCTATCATTAGACGTCCAGCTAGTTAACTGCTACTAATGCCTGAGGCGTGCGGCTCAAAAGTGTGGCTCGCGCAGCACCTAGAGATGTCAAGGGTCGAAGTTGTAACGGATATACCTCATCCTTTGCTGGACGCCCCCTGTTTCCTACCTCTAAGTGGAAAGTGTCGGAGGCTGAAGACCATCATGTTCTAAAGGCAATCCAGATGATCCATAAGGACGGCCAGGTTTCAAGTTTGTAAATCAGGGTCAGATTTTTCACTTGGAGAGTGAAAAGGAAGTCCTGAGAGTTGATACTCATTGACTATTGATGAGAAAGTCTTGCTTCTTACAGGTCGGATGGCATATGAAGATTTGATTCGAGTGACTTCAGGTTTTTCGAATGTAGATGTTGAACGTCTTCCAATCACTGTTGCAGCCTTTACAACGCCAAAACTCATTCTGAAACATGCTCCAGTGCTCCTAGAGAGGTGGAACCCAGATCTCATTCTTGTAACTGGCCTTGCACGCGGAAACTTCTCCGAGGCAGCTGAGGAAATTGGCATTCCTGTAAAGAAGGGCACACGATATCTTACAATGCTTCCTTCACTTCTGAATAATCTGCGGCAAATCACACCAATGCTCTCAGAGGAATATGCAGCTGATTCGATTATTCAGAAGATGTTGGGTGACCAACTAAGGGAACACATGAAACGGCTCGAAACCACAAGTGTATTCGGGAAACGCAACTTTAGGTTGCGTTCAAGGTATCCGATCGGAATCGACTTTCCTCCCCGAGTGATGGCTGAAGTCGTCGATGTCACAACAAGGACCTTTGAGGAGAGTATTGCGGCAGCTCAATTCTATGCACAGTGGGCCGACATACTGGATGTCGGTGCCACCATAGACGAACACAATCCAGAGAGAATAGCTGAGATAGTAACTGAGATGCGTAGGTTTGGCTTGCCTATTAGTGTGGACTCTCTTGATCCTGATGAGATACTAGCTGGAGTTGATGCAGGTGCAGAAATAGTGCTCTCAGTGGATAGAGGCAACTTAGGGGTAGCTGATAAGCTGCCACAGGATGTGGCACTTGTGTGTCTTCCCACAAACATCTCCGAAGGGGTCTTTCTTCCTGATCCTTCTGAACGTGCGCAGGCATGCCACAAGCTCTGCGACACACTCAGAGCAAAAGGGTATGAGAAGATTATTGCAGACCCATTAATGGAAGCACCAATCCAACCTGGCTTAATGAAATCCCTGCGCGCCTATCACCAATTCAGAATTCTTGACGAGGACCTTCCATTATTGGCCGGATTTGCAAACGTGACTGAATTCGTCGATTCAGATACCGCAGGAATGAATGCCTTACTTGCCTGCTTGGGAATTGAGCTTGGAATCTCTGTTTTCCTATCAACTGAAGAGCGAGCATCAACATATCGCTGCATAAGCGAGCTCAAATCTGCAGCTCTGATGGGGTTCATCGCAGGCTACATGAATTCACCCCCCAAGGAGATTGGAACAACAGCATATGTGGCAAAGTCCAGCGGTCTTGATGTACAAGCAGTTACGATGGACGAGTCATACAAGTCTGTTGAGGAACGAGAAATTGAATGGAAACTTGATACAAGTGGATACTTCAGAATTGGAATAGACAGGCGTAGGGATCGAATTCTCTGTGAATACAAAGGCAGGAAACGGGCAATCCAAGGATTCTCATCTGACACCGCAAACGCAATACTGCAGGAAATCCTCTCTGCAGGACTAGTCACCTCTTTGAGTCATGCAGCTTACCTCGGAGGCGAGCTTACCAAGGCAGAGATTGCCTTGAAGTCCGGTCACAACTACCGACAGGATGCGCCTTGGGATATAGAGCTGTCTACGAATCTCTAGAATCATGTACGTCAATACCTAAAGATATCAAGGCTCACATGCCTTATCCCTTGTAAACCAACTGCATTGGTCTTAGAGATTAGGATTTATTTCATTACATGCACATATGCTTGATTGAAAGGCTGTTACATAGGAGCAATCAAACCTAGAAGGCAAAGTTGTGGCTTCAATTTGATGTAGAGTAGGTGATGAGCTATACCATCGTCGTTGGTGAAACGCATTCAGACAACTCTGGCCAAAACAGGATATTCGATCAAGAAGGTGGAGTTAGGAGCTGGCTCGGAGCTTGATACGATTCCCTGCCTAGTCCTGAACCATGATATCTATCCCGGTGTGGAGGCTCATCTATTCACAATTGCAGACTCAGCCTTCTGGATTCCTGCTTTGACTCCTACTGCAGATGTGTTGCTTTTTAGACCAAGGTCCCTGAATGAAGCTAAGAGCGCTTCTCATATTGAAAGGGCAGGGTATCAAGCTTGGGAAAAGCTGCTCACTGCTTTCAAGAGAATGTCAACTCTTCTTGCTCCTTATAGAGAGAAACTCGATGAGGGCTACATTCCCACGGGCGTATGGGCTCATTACGATTCGGAATGGTACAGAAAAATCCGAGAAGCTCCTGAACCCGAACCGCGACCTGTGTCTGAGTTCATCCAGCATATTGATGCATCCATAAGAACGCATATACGGACACTTAACGAAAATGGGTTCTCAACAATCGAGAGCTGCTCCGGATTGCCAAGTGACCATTTGGATAGAGTGCCATACAGACCTTATGTAATGTTTAGCGAAAGAGCCTATGTCGGCGTATGCGCGCACCTGTATACATTGGCTGATATTGCAGGGTGGAATCCATGCTGTGCTCCCCATGGCTTTGACATCGTGATTCGACAAAGGATTGGCGACGAGGTTGAGGATGCCTGGAATCGCCTTGCAATTGCAACTCGGGCACTGTCAAGACTTGTTGGGGATTATAGAGAGCTCATCAGAGGTCCAATGACTCCATTCAAACGCATTCGGAAGCAAACAGAAATGTCCGATAGCTTTGCACAAGACCTTCTAGCGGAGAAGGATCGGAATTAGGAGCGGATTTGATTGCCAAAGTGCGACTGACTACCCTCTCATTTGTCGATTTTCTCAAGCAGTTTCAGTCCTTGTGAACTACCGCAAATGCAAGCGCAGGTTTTTTGGGGAAGGTCCACCAGAATACGGCATACCAACTTGGTCTGAGAAGGGCACTGATGATTCGCAAAGCTTTACTCTTCAGAAATCTAGTGGACAACATTCCGAAGAACATCGGGCTCTACTCGGTAGGAATACTGTTTCTTGTCATGTTTGGATATACATTTGATGTACTAGCAACGGTCCTTGGTCTGATTGCATTCATCATCTCCTACTCTTCAATCTACATAATCAATGATTTATTCGATATTGCAGAAGACAAAGGCATCCCAGAGAAACATATGAGAAAACCATTGACTCAGGGTTTAGTTGAAAAATCTGAGGCTGTCACAATCTCTTTGGTACTTCTTCTCGTGGGTCTTTCTCTCTCTTTCATCCTGAACTTTATGTTCTTTGGATTTCTGTCCACTCTAATTCTCGTCAATGCCCTTTATTCGGTTCCGATAGCCAGTCTTTCAGCAAGGCAGACGATATCTGATGGATCTCGTCAACAGAATCAAGAATATGATTATGGTCGTCCTACCAGTTTCAAGCATTCCATCTTGGGCTTGCCGCTCGTACTGGTCATGCAGTTTCTTAAGATGCTTCTCCCTTGGACAATCACAACACAACTCGCTCAATTCCCATTTCTGTTCGCTCTCGGATTTTCGCTTGTGTATGTGGTTCTATTCAAAGGTTACAAGAAGAATCAGACTGTGGGTGAGTCCGTAGTCCGCGAGCTGCTGCTTTTTGGCTTGGCTACAATCGTATTCATTTTATCAATGTTAATTCATCCCAAACCGATTTTTCAAGCGTCGATAGTTCTTTACTTAGTTGCGGGTATGGCCCTTTTCAGGAACTTCCGCCTCATCGATAAAAGGGTCATAATTCTAAGTCCAGTTTACATTGGATTGGGCCTAGTCTTTCTCATTATCCTCATACATATCGAAACCATGACTTAGCTTAGATCATCTGGCTGTGATTTCTTTGTTAGTTCTCTCAAAAATGCGACAAGCACAAATGTAATTAACTATAGTGAATAATTGGGCATGGTGTTCCCGCTGAGTACAACAGACAACATCCGTATTGTAAATGCAGCACTGAAGGCTTTTGAGGCCCATGACATGGATAAGTTTGTGAGCTTCATGTCCGACTCTGTCGTCGATTATACTCCTGGTCGATCTGTGCCGCTTCGTGGCCGTGATGCAGTAAAACAGGACAACA
>JBHLND010000225.1:0-5028 GCA_048937485.1 Promethearchaeota archaeon | reverse complement strand
CCTTAATGAAGAGGTTGAGTTCTGCATAGGTGCTTCCACCACCAACGCCCTCTAGGTCTATACCAAAGAGAGAACAGACTCCATATCGGACAGCAGTGTTCACTGCCATACCTGGAGCAAAGATGATTGTCACAATTGAGAGGAGGGGATTGCGAGTCCATGTACGGAAAGCTCTCCTCTTCCCTGTTAATAGGAGAGCTGTCCTGATGGTTGTAGCTACCAATATGACTAGAGGTGCTACTCTTATGGAGAACCATAGATTTGTTACCATTAGGCCTGCAACATCTATCTGCATTTCTTTTCCTCCTCTCATGTTTGCATCAAAACTCTCTGATGCATCCAAAGGCGGAATCTTTGTTACTCTATGATGACTTGCTTGGGTATGATTTGGAATCTAGATTCTTCAGATTGCCTAAGCGAGTAAAAAAGAATTGATAATCTCCAAAAATTGAAAAATAGCATTTATAATACTTGCCTAGTGATAAAGGATATTATCAGCTCATTTCTAATGAAACTATTGTATAATGGTTCTATTTGTCTTTTCTTGTAGGAACAGAATGCACAGAATCTGCACGTGAAGTAGAAGGTTCCTCGTGCTCTTCAGGCAAACTGAGACTGAGTTGGAGGCCAGAGGGGACGACCCTGAGACCTTTCTCCTCGCAAACCGCTGACAACATTCTCACAGCTGTTGGTGTCCAGTCTGTCACATCAAGTAGACCAGGATTGGCAAGAAATCGAACAAGCCGCCTAAATTGCTCTCTCTGGGCAGAGGTCAGTACACGTGCAACAGCATTCAAGATGATCCGCCTATCAGCAACATTACTTAGTCCTGCAATTGATAGCAAACGATTCACTGCATCGTAGGTATTCAGAGCAGTGAGGGCTTTGATAGCAGTAAACCAGCACTCTGGATCCCCACAATTCACAAGCTTGTCGCAAAACACATCAACTCCGGGCTCTTTACGCCTGGCAAGCTCCATAAGTGCTGGTTCCCTCAGCAATACGTGAAGCTCGTCATTCTTTACAGTATCCCAAAGGCTTTCAGTTGGAGTCTTGGAGAAAGGGGATTGAGAGGTTTCCCTCTCTCGAGCCGAAGCCGTAAGGATTAGTCTGCCTTCCCTCATGTCTTAGGGTGTTGATGATTCCCTAATAAGGTCGTAAACGATAGCCTATATCCATAAGTACGACCATGACAACCGAGTTATAGAGATGGTTAAACGAGCTGCGATAACGGTTGATTGGCTCAGAAAGGGCCGCAATATTGAGGATGTGGCGATCCTTCGTCAGTTGATATCAGATTCCATGGACAATAGCCTGCAAGCTTCGCAGAGGAATCTGGCCCTTTTTGAGAAGAGCTACGACCTTGCCCCAAACCCAATGACGCCCCTATCGGATGAAGCCCTGGACAGAGTACTCGGGATATCCAAAGCAAATGAGATTGAAGGAATGAATGATGCTCTCTCACCAAAGGGAGTAACACTTGAGTCGCAGATTCAGTCCCTATTGCCTCGTTCCCTTGCACCTGAACTGAAGGCCTCCCTAGTCTATGTTCTATCAAGAGCCGTAACTGGTCATACTCCAAAATCGGAAGACTGGATGTGGGCACCTTCTCCTGCAAAGAAGCGGAAATCAGGAAAAGAATCAGAGAAGAGGAAAAGGAACCTTTGTCCCATTCCGAAACACCTCGATAGTTTAACGGCAGCGCTGATGACGGTATTGGTGGTTTCAAGACTTTCAAGACAAGGTATTCAATGGCTTCCTGCAATATGGCAGTTTCATGTAGAGCAATTAAGGACTGAGCATTTGCGTCCAATTCTGGCGAAGCTGAATACAACTATCACTGTCAACGAAACAAGGACCCTTCTTGAGTCAGCCGTCAGCAGCATTACTAGCGAGATTCCCGGGGAACCGGTAGCCAAAGATATTATTGATGGCTGGCTACCATTGCTTGCAACATTCGAAGATAATGCAGCATTGGCTGATTGCAGGGTGACTGATGCAGGACTTGGCAGGAGTGATCCGATTAGCGCGAGAGAATATCTTAGAAGAGGAATAATCGTCAGACTGGGCGCTGGGAAGATTAGCGTTCGGACCCAATTTAGCCCATCTAGTCGTTGGGGCGTTCTGGCACTAAGAGCGGATGGCCCTTGTTCTGGCATCATGAGAAATGATTCTTCACGTCGACGATTGCGCTGGATTTCCTTTGAAGGGATTCTTGATGTCCTGCGAAGGGATATAGGAATTCTAGCCTATGACCCTCTTCTCAAGGTTTCAGCATTCCTGTCAGGCGAAGAAGTCCCTGGGAAGCCCAATGCCAGTGATGTTATGAATAGTACAGGGCTCCGAGGGCGAGCGGCATACTACACATTGAATCGATTCGCACTCGTACTGAATGAAAGATTCCTTCTATTGCCAGGCTCAATTGGGTTGAGGTACAGATACATATTCAGCCCGATGCAGAAGCCTGTAGTTCAGTCAAAGGGAATTGTTGAAAAGATGCTTCTTTCGGACTCGATTCATTCAAGCCTTACTGTGCATCTTGAGCCATCGAATTCCATGGGTCCTGTTGATGCGGAGCTACCTGTCAAGAGAGAGCCTGGAAAGGAAATCCACTCATTCCAAGTGGCCGCTAATGAGGAAATAATCTCGATGAGACTTGATCTCTTTGACACTGAGTCAAAATCTTGGTGCTTGTCACTGGACCAAACCGGACCCACTCGTCCAGATAGGACATCTTTATGGCTGTACCGTGATTCTACAAACAGGAAAAAGACTCCGCAAACCCTAACGCAGAGAGAGCTTGACCTTGTAGCGGCATTATGCGGATTTAGGGGGAATGCGTCTGCACGAAGATGGTACCTTCAGAAGCTTGGATATCCAAGGCGAACGGCAGGCCAAGTCTTGCCAAAGTTGCTGACCGAGAATGTTCTGAGGGCACTATATCATCCAGCACTTGAGTACCTAGGCTTGGGAAATGGACTAATCATTGGAGCAAGGCTCAATTCATCCAGAGACCTGAACGAGTTTGTGGATCGTGTTGTTGTCATGTCACCCTTTGCTCAGGTGCAATACGACAAAGAAAGCAAGTCAGCGGTAGCTAGTATTAGGACTCCGCACTTACAGGCCACATACATTGATGGCGCAGTTGGGCAGTGGCTTGATAGTATTGGAGCAGATTATGTCAGTGCAACAATGCAGTGGCGTAGAACTTATTGGCTAACAGCCCTTCATCGGCTTTACTGCGGCTATGGGGAGCCATGGACTAACCCATGGGAATGAGCCAAAAGATTCATGAAAGCCATTGATCAAGAGTTGCCTGACGACTGCCAAAGGCCTTCCAAAGGCCAATTAACTCTTCAATTACAGCCTCTGAACGTTCTAAACTCATGAGAGGTTCGAAGAATTTTGCAAGCTTCGGAATGAGGGGAGGATTTAGACGAAGTCTGGTTTCTTGCGAAGATATGTAGTTTATCTCATCGAATGTTTCACGTGCCAAGAGAAGCTCTTCTCGCTCCGCATGACTAAATCCTAGGGATTTAAGAACAGGGTCAAGGGACCTATATTTCTGAAGAAGAACAGTGCCTTTTCGAGGTCCGATCCCTTTAACGCCTTCCTTGTGAAAATCGCATCCACAAATAATCGCGAGGTCTCTGAGTTGCTCTACATCGAGTCCAAGAGTGGATTCGAACTCAGCAAGTGTTGCTCTGGTAATCCGTCCCTTCTTGAACTGAATGTGTCTTGTGACATGGGGACTACCGAATAGAAGAGCATCTGAATCATTTGAAACGACACTTGACACTACTTCCTCCTTGCACAAAACTGATGCGAACATTTCTGCTTCTGTGGGAGCTGTCACCGTAGGAATTCCAATAAAGCGAAACAAGTCACGCAAATGCTCAGCGGCAAAATACATGCGGAGAGCAGGGCTTTTCCAAAGAAGTGCGGAGAGATCCTCGTCATACGGGTCTCTTGATTGAGTGAATTGACTGTAAAGACGTTGAGCCTGCGCTACTAGCTCAGGACTAGGATTTCGTTTTCTCGATTCAGGAGGGCCATCGAAGATTGGTATAGGCAAAACATGGGAAGACAAACATGAAGAAACAAGACTCAATGCAGTTCCTATATGTAGTAACGGCATCTTCCCCTCATTACTCCTAGCTGGACGAATCACAGCCAGGCGCCTTGTGAAGTAGTTTGGAACATCAATAGCAATTGTGCCTGGTGCGATTTCAGAGATATCAGTATCTCTCCACGGCACAATTTTACTCCAGTTTCTGACACCCATTGGTTGGCATCACCCAATCTTCTTCGTACCTGTTAGACTTGTTCGCACAATGACACTTTCAGAGCTAGGCTGAAGAGGACTTCGTTCAACCAGAATCCGAATCATGCTCTGCACAACATCCAGTCTGTCAACTCGTAAAACTGAATCAACGGCGTGAGCAATAACATTGCCACCAATTGGGGTCAAATGTCCTGAATCCCAACTGCGTGAAGAATGGTCAGTAATGACTAGATGAATCTCCAGCCTATTCACTATCTTCCGAAGGGTTTCGAGCGATCGGAAAAGGGCTCTTTGTCGTCCTTTGCTTCCAGGAGCGCCTGTGAGATTAAGAACTCCAGTCAGACTATCTAAGACTGCAATATTCACCTTATCGAGTAGTGACATTTGCACTGCTATCTCCTCGAGTTCAGACAGACTGAGAACATTCGCAACTACAATTCGTCTGAGTATGTCAGGACCATGGTGCGTAGCATTGCATAGAGACCTTACCAATGTGGGGCTGTAATTACTTCCAGAATCCACGAATACAGAAACTCCATCCTTGGTTTCAATGACAGAATCAAAGGCTATAGTGTGTGCCATGTATGTCAGAGGAGCTCTTTCTGGGCCATGTAGCAAACTAATCTGACCCTTCGTAAGTATGTTTCCAAGCACCAAATTCAGCTGATTCAATCTCAGCTTCGTAATTGGCTTGTCGGAGGTCCTCAATCTATCAAGTGGCAACCTCACTCTCATCAGCACTC
>JBHLND010000018.1:0-21854 GCA_048937485.1 Promethearchaeota archaeon | reverse complement strand
TTGCGAAATCCCTGGCAATGGGAGCTAGGACTGCTGAAACTGGCAGATTGTCAAGGAAAGCTGAGAGCATTGCTGGTATCCATATGAGAAACACTGTTGCAAAAGCTGCATTGTCTCCAACAATGTCGCCAACAGCACTACCGAGAGCCTCAATCAATCCTGTAAGCTCAAGAGCTACTACAAGGCCAAACAAACCCACAAGAAAGAAGACGGTAGGCCATCCAACACGATCCAGGAACTCGTTGGCCTTCTCGTGAGCAAGAAGCAGCATGAACGATGCAATAAGCAGAGCAGTCATCGGAGGCACAATTCCAAAAGAGGGACCTAAAGCGAAGCCAACAACGAGGAATATAATCGCCACAGCTGATACATTGAAATCCCATCTATTCTTAATCATCGTAGTCGGGTCAATGGAGAATACTGTATCCACTCTGTCCTCATCAGTTGTTCCAAAGGATTGTCCATACCACCTAAGAAGAATAGGGAGGCTTACTAGGAACAGGATTATTGAGAGTGGCATAAAAGTCAGAAAGAGGAATCCTACGTCCATTCCTGTTTCGCCTGCAATCACAAGATTCGGTACTGCCCCAACAATTGAGGGAATCGACGAGAAATTGCAGACGATGGCTTCAGAAATAAGAAATGGTTTGAAGTCGATTTCAAGAGCTTTGCAGATCTCTATTGTCAGTGGAGCTATGATTAGCATGGTAGAAACAGTATCAAAGAATAGGCTTATTCCTGCAACAAACACAAGGAATGTAATGAATAGATTCCTATGGTCGCCGCCACTAGGTTTGGCAATTCTCAAGGCGATATACTGGAAGAGACCTGATGCTGCTGCAACAGACACAATTACGCTCATTGCAATTACGAATATGATAGTGGTCCATTCAATGTGAACAATGAGTTCCTCGAAAACATGTTCGTCAAACCCTGCTCCAATCCAGAGAACAACACCTACCAATGCCATCCCAAGAAGTGACATTGCTGTTCTATTGACCTTCTCACTGCTGATTATTGCATAGGTACCAATGAATATGACAAGAATCGCGGTTCCTAGATTCTGCCCTACTGTAGCAAATACTATGGCAACTACAGTCATTATTGCCGTGACAATTGCGGCAATTTCTCCTGGACCAATCTCCTTCATGTATTGCATTCCACCGCTATTATCTGCTACAGCTGGCACATTCAATAGGGAAGCAGATGCGTTTTAGGATGCCCTGCTCATTAATGTGTCGTAGACTTACATGGCGGATTTCATCAAGGACATAGCCATTCAGTCAGTGCATGCAATCTTCATACCAAACGCTTGATATTGCCTACATGACAAGCCCGATTCGTTGAACTGCAAGGTGAATTGCCAAATGACAAATCAAATCCAAGCACAAGCTCCTACTGACTTTGATCTATCTGGAATGAAGGCTATTACAGACCAGGCAGAGATTACAGACACCTACGCGCTTTATTTGGACGACGAAAGTCACTCCTTTGATGGAGCTGCTGAGAAGATAGTCTTTCCCACTTCTACTCACCAAGTGTCAGCAGTCCTAAAGGATGCCTTCCAAAGTGGCACATGTGTTACAATTCAGGGTGGACGCACAGGACTTACGGGCGGAGCAGTACCCCTTGGTGGGATAATCTTGAACCTAGAGAAGATGACAAAACTGCTTTACATGAACCACTCAGACCAGGATGACCAATTCTCAATAGCTGCTCAGGCGGGCGTGCTTCTTGAGGACCTAGTTAGCGGAGTGAATTCAAAGAGTCTTGATATTCTGAAAGGGAAGGGAACACCTGAACAGCAAAGGGCTCTTGAACGGTTTCTTGGGGAATCTGATAGCTATACTTTTCCAATTGACCCTACAGAGATGAGTGCTTGGCTAGGAGGCATTGTGGCATGTAATGCATCCGGTGCAAGGACTCTGAGGTATGGAGCTGTCCGTGACTGGGTCTATAGAATTCAAGTTGTTCTGATGAACGGGGACATTCTTGATATCAAACGTGGAAATGTTTTCGCCCATAATGGGAAATTCGAAATAATACTAAGTGATGGAAGTAGGATTGAGATTCAAATTCCATCATATGAGATGCCCCACACCAAGAATGCTGCCGGTCTCTTTGCCAAGCCTGATATGGACCTTATTGACCTATTCATTGGATCTGAAGGAATCCTCGGAGTAATCACGGAAGTGGAACTTGGCCTCAATAAGATGCCTGAGAATATAATGACTGTTATGGCTTTCTTCAAAAGTGAAGATGACGCAGTGAACTTTGTCTATGAAATCCGCGCTCCAGAATCACCTGTTAAAATGGATTTCCTGGAATATTTCGGTCCAAATGCACTTGAGATGATCAAGGAGAAGGCCTCATCTGCAGGAATCACCGTACCCGCCCTGTCTGAGGAAACAAAAGCAATAGTGTTCTTCGAGTTCACGTACACCGACGAAACAATGGAGGAGATGGTCATGGGCCTAGAGATGGTTCTTAATAGCCACAATAGTTCCTCTGAATCCAGCTGGGCTGGGATGGATCGTTCGGAGCTTCAGAAGATGAAGACAGTGAGACATTTCGTTCCAGAAACTGTAAACAGTCTTATAGCACAAAGAAAGGCGCAATACCATGAAGTGCACAAGATAGGAACGGACATGGCGGTTCCTGATGAGGCACTTCGTGAGTACCTCAAGTTCTATCGTGACACTCTAGAAGCTCAGGGTATGGAGTATGTTATTTTTGGTCACATTGGAAACAATCACCTACATGTCAATATGATTCCGCGCAATAATGAAGAAGTCAAGCAAGGAATGGATAACTACATGCTATTTGCCAAGAGGGCTGTTGATTTAGGGGGGACAGTTGCAGCAGAGCACGGCATTGGCAAGCTGAAGAGGGCCTTTTTGGAAGTGATGTACGGCGAAAAAGGAATCTCTGAAATGCAGGCGGTCAAACGTGCTCTCGACACAAAATGGCTTTTGAATCGCGGCAATATGATAGCTATTCCTGCAGAGTTTGCTTAGAGTAGTTGAAACCGGACCTGCTGCTCAACAAGCTTCATCTTGTCGCACAGGTCCGGTTCTTCTCTGCAAAGACGTGCTCTATTCTTGATGCCAAAAGCACTCCAGTATTTCTCAATTGCATCATCTGCTAATTTGCAATCATGCCCATCAAAATTCCTGATTCTCTCAAGTACATCTTGAACAAGCTCGCTGGTGGACTTCTTTCTCAGTTGGACTCTTGCCCAGAAGTCGCACATCTTCCCTCGGCACGACCCATGCACCATGACGCAATAATCCATCATGCTTCAACTCGGATTTGCTGTCTTGCGGCTATAGACGTATCTTAAGGATTGTCGTGTGGTAAGTGCTTCAAGACTTCTAGATACCAAAGATCCATTTTGCCTCCTTGGTCACCTTATTACATGGAATATCACTTCTTCCCTTCACGCACCCGGAGTCAAATGAAATGAGTAATAGACCAAGAAATGATGGACCAAGGATTCGCGATGAAAAACAGACAGTAGAGAACATGATCAATTACTACTGCGAAAAGAAGCACTCATCCAATGAGGGTCTCTGCGCCGACTGCACTCAGCTTTTGGAGTACTCACACCAACGACTTGAGAGATGCAGCTTTGGAGAAGGCAAACCAACATGTCGCAAATGCACCGTACATTGTTACAAGCCGGATATGAGGAACGAAATACGATCTGTCATGAGATACTCTGGTCCGCGTCTAGTTCTCAAGGCTCCAATATCCTGGATTCGTCATAAAATTCATGATAGAAAGTGAGGTCCACGATATTCGGTTTCAATTTGCTTCTTGGGCTAAGGTCAAACCAATCTTTTTCCTCGAAAAGCTCAGAGGTTCAGCAAGGGATTTAAGAGCAGTCGAATCTACGCGCCTAGGATACTCAGGTGGAACTAATTCATCACCAGAGTTGCTTGTCATACATAGGAGAGACATGTCTTGGTAAGACCTGAAGAAAATGAAGAAGATGCAACTGAAGATTTGACTGAAGAGGAGGACACTTCAGAATTAGAAGAGCTAGAAGAACGGCTCGAGGAATGGGAGCACAAGCCAAGAAGCCCCAAGATGGTAAAGCGGAAAGGTACTATTTCTGGAGCTCTTGGTGTTATCTGGCTTGGCTTTACGATCGTATGGTTGTTTTTCTTTGCTGCTGATTTCACCCTATTCGAAAACATAGCCATTGTACTCGCTGCATTGTTCATATTGGCGGGACTCACTAATGCTTTGCTATGGGGGCCTCCTGAATGGAGAGTTCGGCTATCTAGTGTTCTTGGCATCTTATGGATTACTTTTGTTGTTTTGTGGATGCCATTCTACAGGAATTATGGAGTCCTAATTTATCAAGGATATGCGATTCTGATTTTATCCTTTGTAATTACTACACTGATAATTGGGGGCGCCTGGCTGCCCATTGTTCCCAAAAGCAATTGGAAACCAAGCAAAGGAAAAGTGGCTGGAGCCACTGTTGTATTTTACACTTGGTTGGCAATTCTAATGCTTTGGTTCTGGTTCTATGCTGATACCTTCAGTTTAAGTCGGAATTGGGCAATAGCACTTCTAACAACACTAATCAGTTTCCTGATAGTGATGGGCATTATGGCCTCGGAGATTCCGACCGGTCCCAGCCATCGTTGGACGGGAACTGCTATAGCGATTGCATGGTTTGTGATTATAATAGCATGGTTGTGGTTCTTTGCGGACAGCTTTCTGCCAACCCAGAATATCGCTGTTTTCCTTCTAGTGTCACTGATTCTCGGTGCACTTGGAGGCTATCGTGGGAAATCATGGTTCGACGAGCTCGAAACCTTTGATTGGACCGATTAGTTGTTGGTAGTTAGATTCGCTACAAAAGGGCTTGAACCCTAACCAAGCCCTTCCCCCTTGGGGATTTCGTACCGCATTTCGAGGTGGCAGGCTTCAAGTCCCAATGGATATATTCATGACATGGAGTTCTTTCCACCCTTATCTCTGTTAAACGGTTTAGGTGACTACAGTGAAAGACATTCTCCTAAAGACTGGCAAAGTAATCGTAGGCAACGGACAGGTAATGAACGACATATCACTCTTAATCAGAAACGGAGTGATTGCTGCCATCAACCCTGATAGTTCGAAACACACCAGTGCCAATGTCCTTGATTTCTCAGACAGAGTAGTTATGCCAGGAATCATCGACACGCATGTTCACGTATGCCATGATGGAACGAATCCGGATCCGACTGAGATCAAGAAGCACAGTGATGAGTACCTTGCAATTCGAGGGGCACGATTCGCTGAGCAACTACTGAATGCAGGAGTCACAACGGCCGGAGATGCTGCAGGACGAGGTGAAGTTCCCTTTGCAGTTAAGAATGCCATAAGGAACGGCTATGTGAAAGGTCCGCGATTACTCGTCTGTGGAAGGATGATCACAATCTCTGCCGGGAGAGGGGACTATGGTGGAAGCAATGAGGCTAACGGTCCTGATGACGTCAGACGAGCTACACGTGAGGAACTCGGTAGAGGTGCGGACTTTATCAAGCTGGCAGCTACTGGTGCAATCTCTGCTGAGGGTCAGGATAGCTTTACAATCCAATTCAATCAGGATGAGCTTCAGGCTGCCGCTGAGGAGGCACACAAGTTCGGAAAGAAGAGCCATGCTCATGCATATGGCGAACCTGGCGGAGTTAACACAGTACTTGGTGGCGTTGATGTCATTGTTCATGGTCATCCCATGACAAAGAAAACCATACAATTGGCCAAGAAGCATGGCACTCAATTCATGCCCACACTCACAACCTATTATGAATCCCTTCAGCATCATAACGAGGGACATCTTCCAGAGTATATGATTCGAAAGGAGAAGGAGCTCTTTCCATTAATAGAGGATGGATTCAGAGAATCTGTGAAGACAGGGCTTGAGATTGTACTGGGAACAGACTCGGGAATGCCCTACACACCATTTGGCCCCTCCTCAATGGAAGAGATGGAGCTTATGGTCCGTCTTGGGGGCATGACCGCAATGGATGCGATAGCTGCAGGAACATGGAACGCAGCTAGGGCCTTAGCAATCCAGTCCTCGACTGGAACTTTGGAATCTGGTAAGAATGCAGACCTGCTTGTCCTTGCATCTGGAAAGGATCCATTGAATGACATTACAATCTTACGTGATGAGGCGAATATCGAGCTCGTAATGCTCGAAGGTAAAGCTGTGATTGAACGATAGTATCTAGGCATCAGCGTATCCAAAACATAACCATTGACCATTAGGGATGATACTTGGATGATCTCGCCATATCCACTGAATATAGAAAATATCAGAATTACGGGACAGGATGCAGCGGCTGACGACTCCTTGAATCGATTTCTTCATCGGCAAGCACTGAGTCAGGAGTCCTGGCTATTTGTCCGAACAATAACCTATCGAAAAACGGCGATTGGCGATTCAGACATATCACCGCGCCGCATCTGGAACATGCAAAGCTAAGCAAATTCTCCAAAGATGGTTCATTCCCAAGCGCCTGGCCAAACTCCTCGCGCGTCACCGAGAAGAATAGGGGCTTCTTGGAAGCCACTGACTCGAAGATAAGCAAATGAATGCGAGAGAGATAATCGGATCGCTTCCGTTCGGTCCGGTAAAGCTGAAGGATTAGATTCATGACGGACGCAAATGCGCAGGATAGGCGGTAGTCTTGGGGGTTCCTATGCCGCTCAAAGCCTCCTTTGACAGTACCAGTTTCCCACATAAGAAACTGTTCAAGCCCTTCAGTCTTCTGAGAAGGAAGAACTTCCTCCACGACTGTTCCCTCCTTTCTCCCTCTTCCTGACCATGCCGATATCCCCTTTGGTATATGGGCCGGACGATCGCAAAAGACGTACCACCCATCGATGGGTTTTGTCATTAGCAAGCCTTGAATTTCCGGCACGTTACTGAGTCTATGAGAAGGCACCCAAATGGAATGATCTTCACATCTTAGACGCCCGCATAGTGAGCAGAAATGAACTCTCTTGGCGCCTATCGATTTCGGTGATTTGATGCACTCTTCACATCGCATTGATTTCACAGTCAGGTCTGTCCTCCGCAAATCCTATTCTCTCCGGCTTTTTTCTTCAAGATTAGGAGCATACTTCAGTATGACCTTGGGCTTTTATTCACCCACAAAATGATTTGAAAGGTTCAGAAGATAACTATAGATAAGCCTGTTACTGTGTGGCTACAGTAACACATACTTAAGTTCTCTTTTGGACAGAAAATCATCTATCAAAAGGTGGTTAGTTCTATGAAACACACTACACTCACAACAGGGGACATCAAGCTCACCAAGAGCCAGACTATTGTACTTGACTTGCTACGTAAGAAAGGGAAGCAAGGTGTTACCCCAAAGCAGCTAATGGAGGAAATCTCCTTTGCACCTAGAACTATTCGATATGCATTGAGAAAGTTGCTTGGAAAGAACCTGATTAAGCGCATTCCATGTCTTCAGGATATGAGACAGTGGATCTACCTGCCAGCATAGTATTCAGTGACAAGCTAGGCTTTTCGAATCTCCAGCTTACCTACCATATTGTCTTTTCCAGCGAATAGCACCTTTCCGTGAGCCTTTACAAGTTCTGAATAGACATCTATCGGTCTTTCAACCTCTGCTAGGATTTCCGAATTATATGCACAAATAGCTGTCATTGGAATATCAAGGATTGTATGGAGGGCTTTTTCGTACTCAATCAACTCATCCACCAGGGAGTGCTTGAAAAAGCAACTCATCTCTCCCGCGACACGTAGTCCTTTGAAGCCTTGCGAAATCGCATTCTCATAGAATGCTTCCCAGGAAGTCATTGTTTCCACCAAGCTAAACCTGTCATTTGCTATGTAAACATCTGTGTAGTTGATAATAGAAAGAGCGCCTGTTCGCTCATTGTGTTCTACATCAATTCCATACGCCTTCATAGCCTTCTTTATCTCGCTAGGTGTTTCTTCTGAGCAAACGTAAGCAGCTGCTTGGCCTTGCTGTAGACCTTGACTGATGTAGTCGAAGAGTGTAGTATGCTTGGCTTCTACGGAATCATAGAAAAAAACTACGTGGTCTCTAGGTTTCAACCGTTCCAAGATGCGATTCAGCTTCTCCGAGGATGACAGGCTGAATTTTTCCCAGTCAGTAGACCTGCTGTAGAGATCCTCGAAATCTCTACTTATTAGACTGACCATGCTGAAATCATTAGTCCATAAGCACTTGCTTTCTGATAGCGTCCCCTCTGCTGATGTGGTAATCATCACTTGACTTCCGTCAAACAGAACGTACCGGCTAGGAATGCCGGTAACATATCTTAGAATGAACGAATTGCTCGGGATATGTTTGCCGAGAGTTGTAGGAATTTTCGATTCGTCATCCGGACACTCTGTAAGAAGACGAATCCCGACGCCTCTTTCTGCTGCAGCAGCGAGATTCTCCGCATAAGTTAATGCAAATCGAATAATGCTGTCACTAGAATCAACAACATCTATACTGGTTGCAGCCCTCTTAATCAGTAGAGTGATTCTTGCGTTTACTGACTCTTTCTCTGAGATTAAAGTAAAGTGCGTTTCCTCCTCAGCAAGCTGAAGTGATCTGCTCTCAGTTCCATAAAGCGCAAGGAATTCTTCCATTCTCTTATTCAGGTCACTGATTTCCTTCTTCGCTTCAGCTTCTTTTCTTTTGATTAGAATCTCCAATCCATCTTCCAAGGGGAGTGCCTTTACCTTAACAGGACGGCCCATTACCCTCTGAACCAGTCCTGATTTTTCCAGTTTTGGAAGTGTTCTATAAACCTCCTCTCTACGTATAGCCGCAAGCTTGGAAATGCTGCTTGCAGATGCCGTGCCTAGTGTTACTGAAGCAATGTAGACTTTAGCCTCATAGGGAGTAAGTCCGAACTTGGAAAGCTGCTTTGCTCCCTCCTCAATATTTGACAAGATTTCTCTCTCCGAATTCCAACCCTTTCCTATACACATGTTCCCATTTCATAGTTTTGATATATGTTAACTATGGTTAAGTTTATAAGCTATATCGTTGCTTATTGTCTGAGGGTACGGAATGAATTATACATCCAGTCGTTCTGCTATGCAATGGATTAATCTAATTGCAGTCTTTGCAACCATTGGAGTCAATATTATTGCTAATGCTCTACCGCTCAATGGTAGATTGACTTATGAAATATCAGATTATTATCCAAATCTGTTTACACCACCAGGCTATGTGTTCATCATATGGTTCGTTATCTACATACTACTCATTGCTTTTGCTTTCTATCAATTCAGATCTGACGAGCGGGACAAGGAGTATCTTAAGAACATAGGTCCTCTCTATATGATTGGTGCACTGTTTAATATCGCATGGATATTTGCTTTCCACTACTCCTACGGTGTGCCTGAGCTATTCGTGTTGACCGAATTTCTCATAGTTGGACTACTAATCACGCTCCTGTTGACCCACGTTCGTCTTGGAATTGGCGTCAAACCCGCCACGTCCAACCAGAAACTTGCAGTACATCTACCTGTAAGCGTCTATCTTGGTTGGATCTCGCTTGCCACGATTGCCAGCACAGCATCTGTTCTGAATCTGCTACTACCTGGTATCCCGATGCCAACTCAGGAGTTCTGGACAGCTGCAGTAATCATTGTAGCATTACTAATCGCATTACTCATGCTATTCCTGCGGCGAGACTTTGCATTTGGCTTGGTTATCATCTGGGCTTCTCTTGGCATTGCTACATATCGGTCTGCAATTCTCATTGTCTACCTCGCTGCCATGGGAACAGCAATCCTTGTCGCCTTGACAATCCTGATTCTACCATTTTTGAAGAAGAGCAGGTTTGTGGATTACTACTTGGTGAGGTCCAACTAGATGGGGTTCATCTCAATTGAGGATGAGCAGTGGAACCAATTCCACTGCACTCTTCCTCTTTCTACTAGTTAATTAGATGAAATGTGAGGTTATTAAAAATGGAAATTGCAACATTCGGAGCGGGTTGCTTCTGGTGCGTTGAGGCAGTATTTCAGGAAATCAAAGGTGTGATATCTGTTGTATCCGGATATGCAGGAGGCCACGTTGAGAATCCTACCTACAAGCAAGTAACTACAGGTACAACTGGACATGCAGAAGTCACCCAGATTCAATTTGATCCTGAGCAGTTATCATACGAGGAGCTACTTGAGGTGTTCTTTGGAACGCATAATCCCACCACTCTGAATAGACAGGGTAATGATGTGGGTACTCAATACAGGTCAATCATTTTCTATCACAATGAAGAACAGAAGGAAATGGCAGAGGTGGTCAAAGCCAGAATTGACGGCAGTGGGATTTGGAAAGATCCAATTGTAACGGAAATTGTGCCTTTCACGAAATTCTTCAAGGCTGAAGATTATCACCAGAACTACTACCACAATAATCCCAATCAGGCCTATTGTCGCTTTGTTATCCGACCCAAGCTCGATAAGCTAGAACGAACCTTCACACTAAAGCTTGATAGATGAAGAATCGATACCCAGCTCATCATACTATTCATTGTCTACAAGTTCTCGCAACCGATTGTATACAGGCTCAGTATCCTTGGGGTCGTAATTTGAAAGCACAATTATCGCATAATTGTGATGGTAGTTCCTATCAAAGAATGGTGATATGCCTGGCGCTCCGCCAGTCTATTCATCTCCGAATGAGAAACGATGTCAATTTTCCTCCACTATCTTTCCTTCGAAGTCCACAACACCCCAAAGATATAGCTGGTGGCGAATATTGAAGATGTCCTGCCCGGTATTCAAGTAAAACATTCCACTTCGACAATTAACCAGAAGATTATAGGCCAGTAACACCGTCGCATCGCACTCGGGACATTCAATTACCGTTCCTTTTTCGTAAATCTGCTTCACTATTCCCGGATTCAACCATGTGCAGATGGACATACATATGGTTGCCCCCCATTTATGCCCACAAACAGGACAGATCGTTTCTAGTGTATTGAATGTAGTCACCGATATCTGACTCCGCAAATTCCCTTGGTGACGTTTCGCCCTATTCCTTCAGCTTCTTTCGACCTGCCATTACGGCTTGAAAGGCTAGATGCTTTGCTGCTTCTCTCTTCGTAGCAATCTCTTGAGCTTGCGTCAATATCTCTTCAAAGATCTCTTCTCGCTCGGCAATTATCTGATTGAGAAATGCCGCGATAGCCTCAGATTTGCTCCTAAAGATATCAAGCTCAACAAGAGCTTCCAATATGGCAACAGTTCTCCCGCTCAGCCGACACATGACCGAGACCTCTCTCTTCGTAAGGCCAAAACCCTCTGTTGCAAACCGACCTAGGAGTTCAGCCTTAATCTGTTTCATGTCTATGCCCTCGGCAGGAGTTCCTTCACTCATGGCTGCAATCTTCCTCTCAACTTTCTTTTCTGCAAGCAAGACTCAACATCCACCAGGTCTAATCTTACTTATAGCATTTATTATAATATAGTTTATAAGTATAACTGTATAATACTAAACGTAATACAATTACAAAAGTGGTGCTAATAGGATTGTCAGCAACAGATTCAATCGAGCAAATCCATGGCTTTGCGGATGAGATACTGGCTGATACAGAATTCAGCCTAGTTAGGCCTGTGTTTCACAATGGAATTTCCTTTGTTCCCATCGTGCTAAGGGAAAAAGGGGTTCAGGACTATCTCAATGCTGCAGAAGCTCTGAAGAGAGGCATTCTGGTTATTACTGAAGCCGGAGATGCTGTCAACACTATCATAGCTCGCAACAAGGGCGACAAGCCAGTTCTTATAGAGGAGGCCGAGATTCTGGTCAGTCAAGGCAGCCAAGACAGAATGGTTGTAGCCAGCGTTATACTTCAGCCTAGTGAAGAAACAAGAATTCCAGTAAAATGTGTGCACGCGCCGCATGCTCTCAATAGGGGATCAGGTTACGGTTCATTGGGAATGGCTGCGGGACCGATGAAGTCGAGCTTGAGAAGCATGAAGTATCAATCAATTATGACCGATGTGGAGCATTATCAACCAGAAATAGCAGTTGATCAAGGGCGGGTCTGGAAAGAAGTAGAGCGATACTGCAAGACCTATGGAATAGCTGATCCAACTAAGTACTCAGAAGCCATTGCCAAATTACAGGAAATTGCGAAGGACAGCGCTGAGGAGATACATACCCTTCTGCCTGAGGGCACCTGTGGTTTCGTAGCAATTGGGTCAGATGGAAATGTAATTGCCCTAGAGTTCTATAGAAATTCCCAGTCGCTAAAGAATCGTGCAGGTGTATTTGAAATGCTAGCTATTGAATATGGTGATCCACATAAGGATCCAATAGCTGATGAAGCCGCTTGGTCGGAGGCAATTCAGCTCATGTTTCAGCTAAAGGAAGCAAAGCCCGAGGAAGTGCTTTCAAAGAGTGGTCAGGATACAATCGTGATAGGGCTTTCTAGGCTTCAAGGTGAAGCCGTGACGGGGGAAACTCGTGATGGTGACCTGAAGGTCTTCTATTGCTCTCTGAGCCAATCGACTTGATAGGAGAAGGTCACAAGAATGGGACTCTATTTGCCTTTCCCATGTATCTCCATCATTATCCAGTCTTTTACCGTGTCATCACCATGGAAAAGGAGCTTCAAATCCGCCTCCAAATCATTAGGTTTCAGGACACAAATCCATCCCTCTCCATATGGGTCGTCTACCAGGGGTGAGTGATCTTCAGCCAAACTGGAATTGGATTCTACTATCTCTCCGGATACAGGGCTTTTCAAAGGACCAACCCATTTGTTGCTCTCAAGAGTTGCTACTGGGTTACCATGCATCACCTTTATCCCAGCAGGACGCGGCGTTACAGCGCGAATCTTTCCTGCCAAACGAACGGCATACGGTGTTATTCCTACTCTAACGAGTCCCCCTTCTATCTTTGCCCACGTATGGTCGGGATAATAGTATAGATCAGATGGGAATGAATATCCTTCAACATCCATGTGGAAATTCGCCTAAATTGAGAGAAATACGGCAGCTCATAAGTTAGCTGGGTTTGAATATGGCTATGAACTAAGGAAATGATAATATTCTTTGAATTCTTTAGAAGCATCATGAAGTTTTATTCTGCCAAAACGGCCCTATGAGTCCTTTTTCGCTCACCGATTTATCAGAATTAATCATCGTTAATATAAATATACAATGAGGGGGCAGTCTTGGTGAATAATGTGAAAAAGCGTCACCTTCTTGGAAAGTCCCTGCTTATCATGATGCTCTTCCTGCTAGTTTCATCCGCAGCAGTTGTGAATGCTCAGGATGACTCTACGACTACTGAGGATGAGGTTGAGGACGAAACTCAGGACACCACAACTAGTGTGGACGACGATCATGACAATGATGGTGTGAGTGATGATGACGAATCTCATAACGAACGAGAGGTTCAGGTCTATGTTACTGACACCCTAGCGGAGATTGAGTCCAGTCGTGAGATTGGCGGTGTCGAGAACTCATTCAAGATTGAGGTCAGTACTGGCCTTGACGGTCTTGAGTTCAAGCTCGAATATGAAACAGAGAACTCCACCTTGGAAACCGAGAAGGAGTTTGAGGTCGGATTTGAAGAGATTGTCGAGTTCATCGACAGCAATGCTAATGGAGTCTACGATGATGAATCTGATACCGATGTTCAGACAGTGGAGCTTGTGAGCTTCAATCCAATTGCCTATAGAGTGGCAAATACTGCTGATGGCGATGTTCACATCTTTAACGTGACGTCGACTGATGGAGTGTTCACTGCCATGATCTATGCAGCTGGTGAGTTTGCTGACATCAACGGAACAGTTGTTGCTCCTACTCAGGTCAAGATTGATGTCATCATTCGAAACTTCAACTACATCGACGATGGCTCTCAGCTGGCACTAAAGGTGAAGCTTGAGGCGTCCGGCGAATCCCATTACGACGATGTAACTGAGGACGAAGAGGACGGTCGTGCGACCAACGAGGCTGAGATTGACCTCGTTATTGAAGGGATGGATGGCTTCTTCTCGTGGAAGGAGTCTGCTGAGATTGATGGAGTCCTCTACCCCGTCAATGCCACCATAGATGAGGTTTCTGCAACTGAGCAGAAGCTCTACCTGAATTACGTCCGTGGAAACGTGATAATTCACGATCCAAAGCTTGGCATCGAGAACATTTTGGTTCTGTCAAGTGGCGGACTCGGAGGTCTAGATTTTCTGGCCAACAATTTCGTACCAATTGCTCTGGTTGGTGTCATTGTAATTGCTGGCGTAGCTTTTGCCGTTAAGCGTAGAGCATAGTCCTTCAAAGCATGCCATGGAAGAGGGATCCTTCTCTCTTCCATCTTTTTCTCTCTTGCATAGAGGAGGATGAATCACATCCAAGAGTACAATTCTAATAGGCCTTGTTTAGACATCTCAGCATAATGATTCAAAGGGAACGAGTCCAGCAGCTTAACAGCAATTCAATTCAAGATGGCAAATACGTTCTGTATTGGATGCAGGCCTCTCAGAGGACAGAATACAATCATGCACTAGAATATGCTATTCAAATGGCGAACAAATACAATCTACCTCTGCTGGTGTACTTCGGGCTGAATCCGGATTATCCTGAAGCAAACGAGAGAAGCTATCTCTTCCTTCTGGAAGGTCTCAAATCAGTTGAACGAGCTTTACATGAAAGAGGAATCCAGTTTGCAATTCAACCGGAGATTCCTAGTCAAGGCGCATTGGAGATGTCTCGTGAGTGCGCATTGGCAATTGTTGACCGAGATTATCTCCGGCTTCAACGATCCTGGCGTACATATGTGGCCGCATCAGCACGGTGTCCTGTAATCCAAATAGAATCTAATGTTGTTGTACCAATTCAGGTAGCATCTTCCAAAGAGGAGTACACGGCTGGTACATTTCGTCCAAGGATAAGTCGGGAAATGGATAGATTCCTAATACCTATCGAGCCAACTGAACCACTGACCCAAACGAACTTGGATATCCCTTCTATTGATTTGAAGGACCTTCAGAGGGTATTGGCGGAGCTATCTATTGATGGCTCTGTTGAAGGAGTGAAGTGGCTCAAGGGTGGCTCAGAGGAAGCCAGAGCCCTTTTGCACACATTCATAGCTAGGAAACTCGATCGGTATGACGACCTTCGGAATGACCCCGCGGAGAATCACCAGTCATGCATGAGCCCATGCCTCCATTTCGGTCAAATCTCGCCCCTTGAGATTGCGTTAGAGGTTCTAGAAACCGGTAGCGAAGGCGCCGAAACCTATCTCGAAGAACTTGTTGTAAGACGTGAGCTAAGCATGAATTTCGTCTTCTACAATTCCAACTATGACTCAATCAAATGCCTTCCTGATTGGGCTAGGTTGACATTAAAGCAACATGCCTCGGACAAGCGCGAATACCTCTACTCCCCTAATCAATTAGAGCAAGCAGAAACACATGACCCGTACTGGAACGCAGCTCAAATTGAAATGGTAAAGACTGGAAAAATGCACGGCTATATGAGAATGTATTGGGGAAAGAAGATTCTCGAGTGGAGCACCACTCCTTCAGTGGCTTACAAGACAGCATTATATCTCAACAACAAGTACGAGCTAGATGGACGGGATCCCAATAGCTATGCTGGCATAGCTTGGTGCTTCGGAAAGCATGATCGGGCTTGGAAAGAGCGACCTGTATTCGGAAAAGTACGCTACATGAACGCACGAGGACTAGAAAGGAAATTCGACATTGAGAAATACGTCCAACGAGTTGGTTAGATTTTGATAGCTACTACTATCGAGCCTTGTGTATTATGACGCAATAGGACAGGACTCAAGAATCACTCGGCCCGCACTAATTCATATGGCCGATTGAAGCTTCTTTCAATGCGTCTGTCAAAGATTCTGCCCTCTCTGCAGAGAGTGGACCTGATTCAATCCATAATATCTCGCCTTCATTAGTTACCAAGAACAAACGAATATCACTTTCGTCGGGAATCCGGAGGGCGCTCTTGAAGGACTCCTTATCAATGTAGAGTGTAATCGTTCTTCTCCTAGTATCTCTTGATGGTATGCCAGCACGCATACCATTGTCTATTATGGTTCGACTTAGCCAATTCATCTTCCTGATTGTTGGCAGTTCGTAGTAGTCGAAATCTGAATTCTGTTCTACTAAGTGGTTTAGAAATGGAACCCATGAGTCAACAAGTCCCTGATGCCACCGCTGGAAAGCAACTATCAAGACATTAAGTCGTGAACTCAAGTCCTCAGGCAAGGTCACTCTGTTCTTCAGAAGATCATTTCCCACTACACTTGGAAACTGCATATGCCGAACCGTCCTCTAACTCCCGTTAGAAATTGATTAGATAACTATAGTTAAAAACGATTAATAGCATTTGCGATGCGGCCGCCGACTACCTTGAGAACGTCTTCACACATTACTTCAAGTCGATTGCATCAGAGAATTTACTAGCCAAGAAGTTCCAGTATTTTGCCTTCTGCATTCTCAGGTGTGACAACTGTTACAAAATCCGCAGCTTCGCCAAGTGCTTTCTTCGCAGCTTTATGGTCTTCCTTCGGAGCAATAATCAGGGCTGGTATACCGTGTGCTTTTGCCGGATAAAGCAAGTCAAACGGTTTCAGTCCTCGATACAGACTTGAAACATGTTTCGGGTCTCCTTTTGCTTCACGAATAGGAGCTATAACCTTATGCAAGTACCCTACGATGAGATCTACATCTCCTGGCTCTATGTGCGAGGCAATTTTGCCTGCTCCATCCCAATCATTAGCAATCGGAATGGTTCCATATCCCTTTGCTACAAGTTTGGTCAGTAGAATAGAGTCAGTTCCATCGAAATATCCTATTATCTTCATTTCTTTCTTCCTCCCAACTACTTCAACGTAAATTGATATGAATGCTTGCTAAAAAGCTCAATACTCATCTAAAAAGAAAGGATGAAGAGACTTCAATGTGTCTCTTCTTTACCAAGTTACGTTCCCTCAGCATAAGCCTTCGCATAGGCTTCCTGCTCGGGAGTCCACTTGTCAATCCTAATTCCCATAGTTTCCAGTTTCGCTAGTGCAGTCTGTCGATCGAGCTCTTTCGGAAATTCGTATACTGCTGGCTTGAGGTCCTTGCCGTTTTTGGCCATCCAAATCATGGCGTTGAGTTGCCCGGCGAAGCTGAGGTCCATGACCTCGCTAGGATGACCTTCTGCAGCTGTCAGGTTTACCAATCGTCCCTCTCCAAGTAAGTAGAGTCTGCGACCATCCTTCAGCTCATACTCATCAAGAGCATGACGAACTCTCCTCCTCGGACCCTTACTGAGCGCTATCAGGTCTGGTTCGTTTATTTCAACGTTGTAATGTCCAGCATTCCCAAACATCGCACCATCCTTCATGACTTTGAAGTGTTCTCCAGTAATGACATCTTTCATACCTGTCGCTGTAAGAAAGAGGTTGCCTTCCGCAGCTGCATCATTCATGGGCATGACTCTGAAACCGTCCATTCTTGCCTGCAAGGCCCGAACAGGGTTCACCTCAGTCACAATAACGTTGGCGCCTAGGCCCCTGGCACGGTCAGCCATCCCGCGGCCGCAGTAGCCATAGCCTCCGATTACTACAGTCTTGCCAGCAATCAGAATAGCAGAAGCTCTCATGACACCATCAAACACGCTCTGTCCGGTTCCATATACATTGTCAAACATGTGCTTGGTATCAGCATCATTTACCGCCATGATTGGATACTTCAGTGCTCCATCATCTGCCATAGCACGAACTCGAATCACACCAGTTGTGGTTTCCTCAGATCCTCCGTAGAGGTTGGGTATCAATTCCTGGTGCTTATTGTGAAGCGTGAAAATGAGATCTGCACCATCATCAAGGGTCAGAGTAGGTTCAGTCTTCAGGGTCTGTTCGATGCACCAGTAGTATTCCTCGGTGTTCAGATTGTGCCAAGCATATACTGGAACATCGTTTGCAGCTAGTCCTGCAGCAACTTTGTCATTTGTTGACAATGGATTGCAGCCAGACCATGCGACCTCAGCACCAGCGGCCATTAGGGTCTCTACAAGCACCGCGGTCTCTTTCGTAACGTGAAGACAACCCGCAATCTTCATTCCTTTCAAGGGCTTGCTCTTAGAGTACTTCTTCCTGAGATGCATCAGTACGGGCATGTGTTTCTCAGCGTACTCAATCAACATCCTGCCTTCTTCAGCAAGACCAATGTCTTTGACCTTATAGTCAGTCATGTTAAGCACGCGCAATAGCCGGTAGGAGGACATATATGAATCCTACATAGTGGCAAGGAATGAATTGCACACAAACGTGGTTGTAGAAGTGCAAAAGA
The DNA here is from genome assembly GCA_048937485.1 of Promethearchaeota archaeon. Classification (GTDB taxonomy): domain Archaea; phylum Asgardarchaeota; class Thorarchaeia; order Thorarchaeales; family Thorarchaeaceae; genus SMTZ1-83. The sequence goes on along the minus strand of JBHLND010000018.1, from coordinate 3,533 downwards.
TTACAGACAGCGAACAGCAGCTCTTGAGGTTGCTATTAAGAAACTCTCGAGAGAGCCATGCAGTCCTTAGTGAAAAGACAGGGAAAAGTCGAAACTGGATTGCACGGGCTATTCGAAAGCTTGTGCGCAACAAAATAATTCTGGCATACGTTACAGTCTTTGATCCAGTTCAGGTCTATGCCGAGCGCAATACTATGCTACTTATCAAAACCAATCCCCGTGAATTGGATGTGAGTCAGGGTCTCTTGGAGATGGATGAATTAGAATCACTTGATGGCATTTCAGGCGACCATTCCTTGCTGGGTCTTTTCCGTTTTCGAGGTTCTGGCACCTTTGAGCAATTCCTAGATGGCGTGGATCAAGTAATTGCCAAATCACGGGCCGAAAAGTATCAACTCATCCAAGTTCTAACTACCTACAAGACACACGGGTTCACTCTGAAGAGTCACCCACCTAGACCCCAACTGGTTTCTTCAAGGGACTGGGCCCTCATGAGAACCATCTATCGTCAGGCACCTACGGAGGAATCCTGTTTTCCATTGCCTCAGGGTGAAATTGGAAATAGAATGAATCCTTGCTTGAGTCAACCTGCTGTTTCCAAGGCAATGCGAAGGCTTGAGGGGCGCGGTGCAATTGTAGGCTACTCTGTGGATATCCATTTTGCGAACATCGGTTTACCCATCAAGTTCTTCCTTCAGATTAAGCCCAGTCCTGGAAAGATTGCACAGACTGCTCGTAAGATCAGCACACTGGATGAAGTCTGGGACCTACATCGTACAAGCGCTGATTATAGTCTGTTTGCGACTGTCAGAGTAACAAGCGTGGACCATTACAATCAATTCCTGAGGAAACTCTACGGGAATTCCAACATCTTGGACACCCAATCTCAAATCTCACTTGAAGAGTGGTTTGTACCAGTAAGAAGCGGCTATTGAGAATAGGAATTGTCAATATCACCAATCCAAAGACGCTTCCACATCCCTTTTCCAAGATTCACCGCCAGTATGATGCTCCCCAGAACAGTCATTATGGCCGTGAAGAGCGTGTTCGCCCTAATGAATCCAAGAGCGATGTTTCCCTCTTCGGCGAAGAAGACAACAACAGAGCCCACAATATCTCCAGGATTCACCCAAGGCCATAGAACTGGATTGTAGGGATGCATTGGAATATCTACAATTACATGAAACAATGCTCCAAGCATACAAGAGAGGACTAGCATTGGAGTTATCCTGCATGCCTGCTTCACTTCCTGATAGTTCAAACGAAAGAAGAACGAGATAATTGGTGGATAGAAGATTCTTGTAACAAGGACGGCAAGAAGAGTGCCAACTGTCAGCACCCCAATTAAGCTATGAAGCACCAAGTGATCATATACTCCGGGAAAGAAGATCCACATCAAAGGAACTTCGATATCCGGAATCACAGAGCCAACAAGAAGTCCTGGAAGGGAGAGCCTTCTACTTGTCTTCGAGAGAATGTACCCTGCTGGGTAATGAAAGGGTGTGAGCGGCAACCTGTTATCTCACCTAACTCGCTGTGGGCTGAAATCCGCTTTCTATTTCAATACTCTTAAAGAGAAAGGGTCGTACTGCAACTCCAAGGTGCAATTGATGGGATTCTACGAGTTCAACGGGAAGTCCCCTAGAGTGGATTCAAACGCCTATGTTTCTCCGCGTGCGTCACTAATTGGAGATATTGAGATTGGCGAGGATTGCAGCATCTGGGAGTTTGCTGTCCTTCGAGGTGACTTCAACAGAATAACGATAGGTAAGGGCACATCTATTCAGGACAACTGCACAGTTCATGTCACTCCATTCTTTGTAACCACAATTGGTGACTACGTAACAATCGGTCATAACAGTGTGATTCATGCATGTGAGATTGGCGATCGAACAGCCATTGGAATGGGGGCTGTCGTTCTAACTGGAGCGAAGATTGGTGCTGATTGTGTAATTGGCGCAGGATCCGTTGTGACTGAAAACTCGGTTATCCCAGATAATAGCTTGGTCCTTGGAATTCCAGGCAAAGTTGTGAAGAGGGTTTCCGAGGAGATGAAAGAGGCTTTCATGATGGGGGCGGAGCTTTATGTGGACCTTGGCAAAAAGCACAAGGACACGACAAAAGAGGTCAATAAGTCTTAAAGGTTGAAACACTCTGAGCAAGTTTCAACGGAGATAGAATATTGCGTCGCGGTGCTTCGATTCTTCTAGCCTCATTTGTGTTGGTAGCTGTCGTTCTTATCAGTCCTGCTGCTGCTCAAACAAGCTTGGTAGCAAATGTCCCTCGAACTAATGAACATATGTGGAGCGATGAGGCTGTTATCTATGTTGCAGACCTTACTGAGGGCCATTGGAATGTATTGGTGTCCACGGAATTCTTCTGGGGGCTAGTTGTAAGAATCGTTGTTGCACATGATGCCTCATTTACGAACATTATAGCAGAAAGTGGCACAGGAACAGGGAACTATCCCGAAGTTGGCTTCACTTTGAACACCGATCAGACTGTATACATTAGAGTGGAAGAGAACTCAGTTTATGGGGACACATCCGGCTTCTATGACATCGGTGTTTACGATGACTCTGCCATCATTGGCGTGAGAATCTCATCCTTCTTCTGGAGCAATATCATAGTTCTCTCCTTTGTCATCCCACTTCTCTTCATGTGCTGCTGCATTGCTATCGGTACCAGAAAAGGCAGAGGTCCAGCGGCAAGAAGGATGTACCGCAGAAGGTCCTTCACAATGGATGCTCCAGCATTTGTCATTCCGGATGAACACAGAGGTACGGCCCGTTCTGATGGCTCAGAGATACGAACGGTGCGCGTTCCCAGAGTTTGTCCCAACTGCAAAGGTTCCCTTACGCAGGACAATCTTGATTGGACCGGTCCCTTGGAAGCCAAGTGCAATTACTGCGGAGCCGTTGTTCAGGCAACTTTCGAGAGAATTTGAGTTTCCCCTGGCTCTGAAATTGGATAGAAAGAAAAATACGTTACCACATCACCATTTTTCCATTTGTCAGGGTGTTGTAAATGGAGTTCATAGGCAGGAGCCCCAAAGAGGAGGCAATTCAAGATTTCGCTGCACATGTTTCATCAGGCAAAGCGGACTTCTATGGCATGGTTGACTTGCTCTTCGTTCTTGGGAAGAGAGAGGGGCCATGGATGTGGGATGTTTCTGGTGCACAGAAACTTCTCAACTGCCACTGCAACGGTGGCGTCTTTAATCTAGGGCATAGACACCCCGAGATTCTCAAGGTGATGAGAGCGACTCTGGAAGAGCTAGACATCGGAAACCATCACCTGATGAGCGAACAACGTGCCATGTTGGGTAAGAAATTAGCAGAGAACTCGCCATCGGAAATCACACGAACCGTTTTCGGAGTTGGTGGAGGGGAAGCAGTTGATTTCGCAATTAAGCTAGCAAGAGGACATACCAAGAAGCACAAGATTATCTATGCAACCTCTGGCTATCATGGACACACCGGCCTCGCTCTGGCTGCTGGTGATAAACACTTCAAGGAGCCCTTCGAGCCCCT
>JBHLND010000224.1:0-5098 GCA_048937485.1 Promethearchaeota archaeon | reverse complement strand
CTATCCGAACCTACCCGGCACCAACTGTCAGGAGTGTGGAGAGGCTAATTGCATGGCGTTTGCCACAAAGTTGGCTGAATATACTGTAAAGGCGGCGGCATGTACACCTCTGTTCAAGGAAGCTAAGTATGCCAAGAAACTCGCGAAACTCCAGGAGCTTATTCGGCCTGCGGTGAAAGAAGTAACGATTGGAACTGGTGAGTTTGCTGCAGATATTGGCGGCAAGCTAGTTCTATATCGCCATGATCTTCGATATGCGAATCCAACTTCATTCTTCATTGATGTCGCTGACAATCTTGACTCTGAGGCATTCTCAAAGAGGATTAAGGCAATTGAAGACTGGACCTACGTATACATTGGGCAGAATCTTCGCCTAGATGGAATTGCCCTCCGTGGAGTTTCGCAAGATCCTGAAACATTCGCCAAAGCCGCCAAGAAGCTCTCAGAGCTTTCGAAGTGGCCAATCATGCTGTGTTCATTGAATCCAGATTTGCTTGCCGCAGCGGCTAATGCGATCGCGGATAAACGCCCTCTGCTTTATGCAGCAACACTGGATACTTGGGAAAGAGTCGGCGAGATTGCAGCAAAGCACAATCTTCCATTGGTAGCGTATGCACCAGGGAATCTCAACAACTTGGCAACTCTAGTAGCAACTCTTCGAGCAATGGGGATAGAGGATATAGTACTCGACCCCGGAACCGCTGGAAAGGCTGGTCTTGGCGCTACTGTGGACAACTTCACCATGCTTCGACGCGCAGCAACCCTGGAGGAGAATGAGCTTGCGGGCTACCCGCTACTTGCTACTCCAATTTCCGCATGGGCGGATTATCGTGAGGGTGAGGCTCCGGAGCTTACAAAGTGGGATGAGGTCCTTGCTGGCTCATCAATGATTGTGCGATATGCAGACATCATCGTTCTTCATAGCTTGGACATGTGGACTAACTTGCCCATGACGTTCCTCAGGAGCAACCTCTACACTGACCCGGTGAAGCCAGTTGCTGTTGAATCTGGGTTGATGGAATTTGGCAGTGTAGGTCCTGACTCTCCAGTAATGTACACAACAAACTTTGCTCTAACATACTTCACAGTTGAGAGCGACATCAAGCAAGGCGCAGTTGACGCGTATCTTGTCGTTGTGGACACTGAGGGAATGAGTGTGCAATCTGCTGTGGCTGGAAGGAAACTAACTGCAGAGAAGGTTGCAGAGACCCTTGAGGAAGTTGGGATGGCTGACAAAGTCAACCATCGTATCCTGATTAGTCCTGGAATGGCTGCTAGAATTAGCGGTGAAACTGAAGAGGCTTCAGGGTGGACTGTTAAAGTCGGACCTCAAGACTCAAGCGGAATCCCCAAGTACCTGCAGGAAGGTAAGTGGAAGGAAGAGTAAAGTATCATACCTCAAAGGTATTTAGGGGCAATCTGCCCCTTCCTTCCTATTGTGAGTGAGAAAAAATGAGAGAACGTTTAGTCTTGTCAGTGTCAGGTAAAGGTGGTGTGGGTAAGACCACATTATCAGCGCTCCTCTCGAGGGTGCTAGCTGAAGAGACTAAGAGGTCCATGCTTCTCGTAGACGCTGACCCCGTCATGAACCTGCCCCGTGCATTAGGCGTAGAAGTGCCTGCATCGGTAGGAGAGATAGCCTCTCGGATGCGAAAGAGCATTGATGATGGAACTCTTCCAGCATCAGCGGCAAAACAAGACATTCTGGAGGGTGAGATTTTCGAGTCGCTGATTGAGGGTGAACGATACGATTTCCTTGCAATGGGGCGAACTGAAGGAGAAGGATGCTATTGCTACGTGAACAGGCTTCTCACTCAGATCTTGGACACACTGACATCGAACTATGAGATAACTCTCCTAGACATGAGCGCAGGACTTGAGCACTTCAGTCGACGGACGAACAAGGATGTTGACATTCTAATCATTGTGATTGATTCTTCACGAGCAGCGTTTGAAGCGGCTTTGAGAATAAGAGATTTGGCAAAAGAAGTTCATATTGATTTCAAGAAGCTAGTCATCATCGGAAATCGGATCCCTGATAGTTTGGTCGATGCTGTAACAGCTGGACTTGAAGAGAATGGCTTGAGTCTAGCGGGCATGATTCCAAATGATGATGAGGTGGCGAAATTGAACTACTTGGGGAAACCAGTGTTCGAATTATCTGCGGACTCCCCAGCTCTCTTGGCAGTTGAGGAAATAGCGGAAAGACTCGGCCTGCTTAGCGAGGCAACTTTACTCAAGCTCTTGGGGCAAAATTTCTGATTCTGGATCTTCATCGAGCTCCTCTGGTGGCAATCTAGCAATTGTTAACCTATCAAGTGGAAGAAAGGGACAGGCTATTCCCCACGGCATCATGGCCCAAGTAAGTGCCTGAACAGAGTCATCCGGATTCTGCAAAATGTTTGCGAAGAATACCCCTATTGCTGGTGCAAATAGGCAGAGGAGTATCAATATCTTCCCCACTCTTGTTTCATCATAGAAGGAAAGGGCTCGGTGCCACCAGTTCGATCTGATTTGCCCAGAATCTGAGAAACCAACTGACAAGACCCGATAAGCAGCTATATAGAAAGGGAGACCAATTAGCACACCAGCAAATTGAACTCCAAGGAACTCAAGGAAATCAAAGGCTCCTTGCGCTGCTACGAAGTCTGATGCAATCTGAACACCTACCACGCATTATCACTCCTAGAAAGACAAGCGATATTTCGAATCGCATTCAGAGTATCATCTGGCGGGTTTAAACTTCATGGTTGGAGAATTTGATGAAATCATTAGCATAGCGTCGTCTGATTTCAGTATCAATACACGAATTTGGATTCACATGTTCAGATAGCTAAGTTACTGGACGTTTTACTTTTGAAATGTAACTCAGGTCCGAAATCCCTATATGGTCCAGAGTGAACTGAGTGATTTGACCCGAGTTTTGACCTGAGGAAGTATCTGATGGCAATCAACGAAGCTTGGACTATGATGTACAAGGACAAACTAGTCACAGCACGGGAAGCTATCAGGAAGATTAGACGCGGCACACGAATTCTTCTTGGGACAGGATGCGGGGTTCCGTCTCATCTTATCCAAGAATTGGCCAAGAGTGCAAATCGAATGGCCGATAATGAAATAATACACCTCCTGACTCTGGGAAACACTCCTTCTGCAGACCCAAAATTCCAGGACCAATTCCGTCATAATACATTCTTTGTCTCCGATAATATTCGCAAGGCAGTTTCTGAAGGGCGTGCGGATTATACTCCGGCTCCGTTGTCGGACATTCCGATTTTCTTCAAGACGAGGAGAATCCCAATTGATGTTGCCCTGATTCAGGTAAGTCCCCCTGATGAATTCGGCTATTGCTCTCTAGGCATATCTGTAGATATCACAAAAACCGGAGCGCTAAATGCAGAACTTGTTATTGCTCAAGTTAACAAGAACATGCCCATTACTCAGGGTGACTCATATATCCACACTCGTGAATTGGACTATCTAGTCCCATATACGGAGCCACTACTTGAATTTGAGGCTCCAGAAGTGAGCGAGAGAACCGCGCAAATTGGAGCATATGCTGCACGCCTCATAGAGAATGAATCCACAATTGAACTTGGCATTGGAACAATCTCGAAAGCAGTTGTCAAGGAACTGAAGGAAAGCGGAGTGAGTGATCTTGGAATCCACACCGAGATGTTCAGCGAATGCGTTATAGAATTGCTAGACGAAGGCATTGTTACTAATAGCAAGAAGACAATAAGCAAGGATAAGGTGACTACTAGCTTCGCAATGGGAACGAAGTATCTTTACGACTATGTAGACGGCAATCCTGCTTTCGAGTTTCGAGAGACCGCCTATGTCAATGATCCCTTTGTTATTAGCCAGAATCACAAGATGGTGGCAATCAATACAGCACTGGAAGTTGACTTAACAGGCCAAGTATGTTCCGACTCTATTGGCCACAAGTTCTACAGCGGCATTGGGGGGCAGATCGACTTCATACGAGGCGCATCACGTTCGGAGGGTGGAAAATCAATCATTTGCCTGAAATCTACAGCATTGAATGATACGGTATCGCGTATTGTCCCTCGACTTAGTGAGGGAGCAGGCGTAGTCACAACAAGGGGCGACGTGGACTATATCATTACGGAGTATGGATTTGCCACATTGAGAGGTAGATCAATCCGCGAAAGAGTTCTTTCTCTGATTGCCATTGCTCATCCTGATTATAGGAATGACTTGCTAGAAGCTGCGAAGAACATGAAGTATGTCTTTGAAGACCAGGTGCCATTCCTAGCGAGGGGTACGTACTTCCCAATTGAGTACGAAGCCCAAGAGGAATTCGAAGGTCCTGATGGAAAGATCATGGTTGAAACGAGGCTCATTCGCCCCGATGATGCAGGGAAGATCAAGGACTTGTTCTACGGACTAAGTGAGGAATCTATCTTTTTCCGTTTTCTCACACCACTTAGAAGTCTACGAAGGCAGACATTGCATGAGTTCTATAACGTTGATCAAGAATCAGATATATCTCTGGTCGCTGTAATAAACGAGAATGGGAACTCAGAATGCAAGAAGATAATCGGCGCTGGCAGATATCTTCTCAATAGAAGCATAAACCAAGCTGAGTTTGCTTTGCTAGTTCAGGATAAGTACCAGAATAGAGGGATTGGCACATTCCTTCTTAGTCAGATGATGCGAATCGCAAAGAGCAAGGGTGTTGATGCGTTTATTGCCTACGTTCACCCAAAGAATGTGCCAATGATAGACTTCATTCATCGAACAGGTAAGCTGATTGAAAGCAAACTAAGCATGGAAGATGATCAATACACATTCATTTTGAAACTCTGATTTCGCCGTTGACCGGAATCGTTTTATGAAGGCTGTTGAGCCTGCTTTTGGTTGGAGGAATCAATAATGCCACGTGATGTTAAAGTAGGAATCTTGAAGCTAGGAGCAATTGGGACTGCCCCCCTCATTGACCTGCTTTTGGATGAACGTGCAGAGAGAAAAGACATTGATGTGAGAGCAGTAACGACAGGCGCCAAGCTGGATGAAGAAGACTGCATTGATGCAGCCCAAAAAATGGGTGAGTTTGAACCTGATTTTGTCATTG
>JBHLND010000223.1:0-5127 GCA_048937485.1 Promethearchaeota archaeon | reverse complement strand
CGTCTTTGTCTGATTGTTGAGCAGGCTAACCTCTTCGACTTCCGAATCACCCCTTACTTCAAGAAGCTCTGTATTGAAAAGCGGCTCGGCCATCTTCTGAGAGATAATCTTGTGAACAGTTGTTTCCGCTGCTCTGAACTCACCCTTTCTGTGTGCTATCCAAATCTCATCAGTCACCTTGTGCGCATCAACAACGGCATCCAGCGCCGTATCGCCTCCACCTAGGACTAGCACCCTTTTATCACGGAATAATTCAGGTTCAGTAACATATGGGAATATACCGCGACCCTTTCTGGAGAATTCGATCTCTCCGGGAATTCCAAGAGTATTTGGTCTCATTCCGGTAGCAATGATTACAACCTTCGTCTTGTAGCTCTTCTCAGGAGTGAATATTTCTCTGGTATTCGTGATTTTCGTTACTCGTTCCTTAGCTAGTCTGACACCTAAGTCGGCCGCCTGACGAACCCATTCCGAAACTAGATCTTTAGCCAACACCCTTGGCGTTCCGGGGTAGTTGAATACATGTTTGTACGGGTAAATTGTAGACAGAAGGCCGCCCCAAGTCCCACCCTCGAATACAATAGTCTTCAGACCCTTGTAGGCGGAAATAATCCCAGCAGAAAGGCCAGCAGGTCCACCTCCAATGATGCCAACATCAAATTCCTCTGACGTTTTTCTCAACTTTATCCGCTCACTTGTATTAACTATAGTGTATCACCTTAAAAGAAACTTGGTATGGGAATCGAGAGCATTCAGGATTTTGGACCAAATGAGCCATCTAACACAACAGTTATTGATTGGATGACTAGAGGTTGTTAAGACGGATGACACCAAAGAAACATTACACTGCATGCGCACTAAACTGCCCAGACATTTGTGCATACATTGTGGAAGTGGATGATGGGAAAGTTACACGGATTAAGGGGGATCCGAATCATCCATACACCCTTGGAAGGTGTTGCCCTAAAGGGTATGCACACATCTTGAGAGCGTACTCCAGGGACCGGCTACGATATCCATTACGTAAACAAGAGGATGGCTCATTTGAGAGAATATCGTGGAAGGTCGCACTTGATGAGATCGCAGAGAAGATGAAACAAGCTCGGGAAACCAATGGGCCTAGATCAGTTGGGATTTACTCAGGCTCAGGCAATGATGGAATGGCTCCACGCTATGCATCTCGCTTCGCGAATAGCTTTGGATGCCGGATGATACCTGGGATAGCTGAGATATGCTTTGAAGGAGCATATGAAGGCGCCCGATTCAATGTCGGCCCATTTCCGCCGCACGAGTTAAGTGACTGGGCCAATTCAAAATGCATCGTTATTTGGGGTACGAATAAATTCGAATCAAGCATTCACTCAAAGAAGTTCATTCAAGATGCAATCGACAATGGTGCTAAGCTAATCGTCATTGACCCAAGGAAGACGTCCCACGCTGAAATGGCAAACATATACACCACAATTCGTCCAGGAACTGATGGTGCCCTTGCACTGGGTTTAGCTAATGAGATAGTTGCCCGGGGGCTCTGCAACGAGGAATATGTTGCGAAACATGTACATGGCTTTGAGGAATTCAAAGAACGAATAGCAGCCTATGATCTTAAGACAGTGAGTGAGATTACATGGGTGGATAAACGGATTATCAAGGATATTGCAGTGACCTTTGCTACGCATGGCCCCGCATTGATTATGACGGCTCCGGCGGGAATGAATCATTACACAAATGGCACATGGGCGGCACGCGCTGTGCATAGTCTACTGGCAATATGTGGCTATATTGGGGTTTCTGGGGGAGGATTTCAGTATCTCTCATCAGATAACAGCCCATTCAATAGCAGAGCAGTAACATTAGACCACCTGTTGGATTCCTCAGTTAGGCCGGTTGTCCCTTCTGGCACCTATATACCTGAGTATGTTCTTAGCCATGAAGAAAGCCCTCTAAGAGTTCTTGTCATTCAGGCTGCCAGTCCAATGACACAGTGGCCAAACACAAACAAGACCAGGTTAGCTCTTGAAAAGATACCATTGAAAGTCTGCATTGATCTTGAGCTTACAGATACTGCCAGGCTCTGTGAGATTGTTTTGCCTGCGACGTTCATATTTGAGCATGATAATCTCGTGCATAGTGAACTCCACAGAATTGTCCAGTTCGCGCCAAGGCTTGTGAAGCCAGAGGGAGATGCGCGTGATGAGCTGGACATATGGAGAGAAATCGCGGAAAGACTAGGCCTAGGTCAACACTTTCGATTATCTCAGGAGGATGCCATCAGAGTAGCACTTGATTCAGAAGAATGCGCGCATATCACACTGGAGAATCTCGCTATACACCCTGAGGGAATACGAACAGCTGCTCCAGCAATCCCATTTTCTGATTTCAGGTTTGGCACACAAACTGGGAAGATCGAGCTCTATTCCACTGAGCTTGAATCCCTAGGTTTTGATCCCTTGCCGTTCCACGAAGAACCAGCTGAGAGCCCAATATCAACGCCCGAGGTCTTTGAGAATTACCCACTTATTATGATTACAGGACGGCTAAGAGAGAGACTGCACTCGCAATACACCACAGTGGAGGTGGGAGGAGATGTCAGGAGTTTCGCTCATTGTACTACCTGCCAGGAATGTGTCAAGAAATGCCCCGATAAGGCAATCATTCTCACGCAGCCAACCCCCCAGCAGATACGAATGAGTCGAGATGCTATGCCAGCACCAAAAGCCAAGATGAGACAAGAACTTAGCACACTTGTTGGCGACTTGGCTGTACACTTATCCAAGGAGGAAATCCCAATTCCAAAGGATCTAACAGGGCTTCTAGTGCCAGTATGGGATGAAGAGGCGTGCACAGGTTGCAGGGACTGCAATTTGGAGTACTGCCCTTACGATGTTATCGAGGAGCCAATACGAATGCCAAGTATGGAGGACGTGCCCAAGAATCGCACCTTTCTAAGGATGCATCCCGAAACAGCTTCATCCCTTGGCCTTGTCGACGGGGACAAAGTGACGATTGAATCAAGAAGAGGGGAGATAATCGGAATAAGACTTGAAGTGGCAGAGGAAATCGATCCTAGGCTCGTCTGGTCAAGCGATGGATGGTGGGAGAGAGACGGTAACGTCAATGTTCTTACAGATGACAGGCATACCGCCTTTGGACATACTCCCGGTTTCAACTCTGTTTTAGTAAGAGTCTACAAGATGAAATGAAACTCTACGGCTCCGGCGGTGGCCATGAATCACTAGCCTGACGGACTGTGATTATTTGCCCCAAGTGATAGCTATTATGCTGAAGAATCATGAGAGCCGCGCCTGCAAACGGAATATTCCAATTGGGGATAATTCCCCCTGGGTCAGAAGTTTCAATCAGTTGCTTCATGTCTCCAAGTCCTATCTCGAATTTGGACACTAATTCGTCCCATCTCAGGTCCTCAGTCAACTCTGCTTCGGTTGGCCAGTCTGTGGCGCCTACTTGCTTCCAATTGACCTCGTTTCCTCTCAGTGCTTCAATCGTTGCGTCCTGCCACTTCACTACATGATAGAGTATTGCCCATGACGAATGTGCGCCTTTAGGAGCCATCCGAGCTTTCTGAGCATCCAGTCCTCGTATTGCCTTCATTGGATCAACGTGAGTATGTTTTCCATACAGTCCATCCTTCATGATTTTTGCAATGACTTCTTTCATGATGCTCCTCGATGTATATCACTCTAATATTTGCGAGGTAGAAGGCATGTGACTGCTTTTCGCGCTATCCGCAACCTATATGATGGAGCCACATTTGAATCTCAATTGGTGAAACCGCATAATGGACCCAAGAATTAAAGCGCACGCAAAGATTCTGGTCGACTGGAGCACGGAAGTTAAGCCGGGCGACATGGTAACTATCGTAACATCACCTGCTGGCTACGATTTGGCAAGTGCAACCATGACAGAGGCAGCAAAAGCTGGCGCAAGACCAATCATTCTGATGCAGAGCGATGACACTGCTCGAGCTTTTTATGATGGAGCAAGTGATGACACTATCAAACTTGTCCCGAAACATCTAGAGGCGCTCATTGAAGAAACTGACGTGTACATTGCAATTAGGTCACCCCTAAACACCAAGGCATTGGCTGGTGTGGCTTCCAGTCGACAAATGACAAACTCGAAGACTATGCAGAATATTCAGGCTAAGAGACTCAGCAAACGCTGGGCCCTGACAGTGCATCCGTGCCTTAGTCTTGCCCAACAGGCGAACATGAGTTTGGAGGAATATCGGGACTTTGTATACAGCGCCACTCTGATTGATTGGGCAGAAGAAAGCAAGCTTCTTCATGAAATCAAAGCACATCTTGAGAATCACAATGACATCAGGTTTGTGGGTCCTGAAACAGATCTATGGGCATCCACTGAGGGACGAATTTGGATAGCTTCTGATGGGAAACACAATATGCCATCTGGCGAAGTGTTCACCGCGCCTGTTGAAGCAAGTGTCGAGGGTAAAATCTACTTTGATATTCCATTCCTACAACTTGGAAAGGTCATTGAGGGCGTGAGACTCACCTTCGAGAACGGAGAGGTTGTTGATTTCTCTGCAGAGAAAGAGGAAGCAACACTCAAGGAAATCGTTGAGATCGACGAAGGGTCTCGAAGACTTGGAGAAATGGCCATTGGAACAAACCGCGGAATAAAGCAGTACACACTGAATATGCTCTTTGATGAGAAGATAGGGGACACTGTCCATTGTGCACTCGGCAGAGCCTATAAGGACAACAATGGAGTGAATGAGAGCGCAGTACATGTTGATATGATTAAAACAATGAAAGATGGAGAGATTACGTCGGGCGATGAAGTGATCTATTCCAAAGGGAAGTATTTTTGGGAGAAGTAGTGATCAAGTTTGTGTTGAGGAGAGACTAGAATTGGATCCAAGAATAAATGAACATGCAAGAATACTTGTTGAATATAGCACTGAGGTTAAGCGAGGAGATATGGTAATCATATCAGCTAGTCCTCAGGCACATGATCTGGCTGTCGCAGTTGCGAAGTATGTTGGCAAGGCAGGTGGTAGGTCAGTCGTCTTAATGAGTAGCGAAGAGATAGCGAGGGCATTCTTCGATGGTGCCAACGATGAAACACTACAGGTGTTTCCAAAGC
>JBHLND010000017.1:0-22181 GCA_048937485.1 Promethearchaeota archaeon | reverse complement strand
GTCAGAAATGTTGTTGAGGACCGTACATATGTTGCTGGAGGCGGCTCAACTGAAGCTGAGATTTCAAAGCAGCTAGAAGCCTATGCCACTAAGGTGGGAGGACGTGAACAGCTGGCAATCGAGGCATTTGCTGAGTCACTTCGAATCGTTCCCAAGACATTAGCCGAGAATGGCGGTCATGACCCGATTGACATCATTGCGGACCTTAACAAGGACCATGCTGCAACCACAGGCCTATGGGTGGGAGTTAATGTCCTAGAAGGAAAGACATCGGACATGATGAAGGAAGGAGTAATCGAACCCACTCGTGTCAAGAAGCAAGCAATTCGCTCTGCGTCGGAAGCTGCTCAGATGATTCTTAGAATCGATGATGTCATAGCCGCAAAAGCAGGTCCACCACCGGGCGCCGGAATGGAAGGTGGCATGGGTGGAATGGGCGGCATGGGCGGCATGGGCGGCATGCCCCCAATGTAGAGATTAACTAAAAGCTATGGAGCCTTAGGGCTCCATCTATTCTCTTTCTTTCCGGAGGACCGAACTTGGCTAAGCGAATACTAGTAGTAGGAAGGAAGACTTTTGATTCTGGAAAGACAACGTTCGCGGGAGTCCTTGCAAGAGAGCTTGTGGAGCATGGCGTCAGAGTCGAATACTTCAAACCCATAAGCGCTCACAATTACTCTGAGAGGTACAATCACACTAAGGAATGTGTGAGGGAAGAACGTCTGTATTCATTTGATTTAGCCACAATCTCCAAAATCCTAGGGTCCTCAGTTGACAAGTATTTGGCCAATCCTGTACACAGATTGTATGTTCCAGCAAAGCCTAGTTTATCAGAGGATTCGAAAGCACTTGAGAGGCAATTCGGAACCCTTGGTCTTGGGGGGCTTGATGCAGTAATTGCCATGGAAAGACTGAGCCATCCAGAAAGCAATGGCATTAGCTCCATCACCTTAATCTCAAAGAAACTAATTGATGAGAATTTGCTCCTCATAACAAAGAACGAAGTCGACGCATTATCCAAGGATACCGAGATTCAGTTTATGGAAACACTTGAGGAATTACAGGATATCGAGGCTCAGAAGATAGAGGAGTACTTGACTAGTTCTCTGACTGGTATTGAGAAGAGATCAGAGCTCGTTCTTATCGAATCCTTCAATGATTCTGTATGGCCATGGGTTGGGCTAGAATCGGTCGACGCCGCTATTGCGGTCAGTCCAGGGATTGCATTGCTCTATGAGCCAAGTCGATTCAGAAAGGCGGCATTCCTAGGAAAACGTAGTCAACTACCAATAAGAGAAGTTGATTTCGCTCGAATCGCTGAGCTTGTGAAGCCCCTAAAGAAAATAGAGTGGGAGAGGATTGAGAAGACCGGATTGATGGAGGAGCTAGGAATTGATTTCTAACCAGCAAGTATTAAGTAGTCGATACAAGAGCAAACTGAACCAGTCTCAATGCAGGGAGGCGCCACTTTGACAGACGAACTAGATTGGGAACTTGTTGTTGTAGGTGGAGGACCTGCGGGAATGACCGCAGCCATCTACGCTGCACGATATGGACTGAGAACCATGCTTCTCGAGTCCAAGGTTCTTGGTGGTGCACAAGCTACAAGTCCGGGCATCGAGAACTATCCCGGATTTATTTGGGTGTCTGGGATTGACCTAGCGGACAAGATGAAAGAGCAAGTTAAGAAGTGTGGCGCTCAAATCAAGGAGATTACTGAAGTACGAAGCATCACAATCGATGAGGCTGGAATATTCTATCTTGACACCCGAAGAGGAGTTTACACAGCGAAGGCCGTTGTGTTTGCAGCCGGGGGCGGACATAAGAAACTTGGAATTCCTGGAGAAGACATTTACACAGGACGGGGAGTGTCGTATTGTGCAACCTGTGACGGTCCACTCTTCAGAAATAAGAAACTAGTAGTTGTCGGCGGAGGAAATACAGCTATAACTGAGGCGCTTTATCTATCAGAACTTACCGACGAAGTTCATTTGATTCACCGGAGAGATCAGCTGAGGGCGGAACATATTCTTCAAGAGCAAATCTTAGCCTCGAACATCAAGATTGAATGGAACACGGTAGTCAAGGAATTCAAGGGAAATGATTTCCTGACCGAGGTTATAGTGGAGAATGTGAAGACCAAGAAGTCAAGTTCTATCATTGCAGACGGCGCTTTTGTTGCTCTTGGCTCAGACCCCGAGAGCGCTCTGGTGAAGCCGCTCAATGTGGAGATGAATGAACGTGGAGAAATCTTGGTTGATGCAGACCAAAGAACCAATGTTCCAGGTCTCTTTGCTGCAGGAGATGTAGTTCAATCCATGAAGCAGATAGTGGTGGCAGTTGGACAAGGCGCGATTGCGGCGGATTCTGCCTACAGGTATATTCGTTCAGCAGATAGACGGCAAGGCTTTGTTTAGTACACGGCTTGTGCTGGGGAAACGTTAATAACACCTCTAAGTTCCGAGGCTCAACACGCTGAGCAGACGTGCTTGGCGACATCTACACAGTTAGGGATGTCCATAATGAAGAACATCAAGGCCGCAGGAACAATCATTGCAGTGGCGCTTCTAGTACTGACTTTCACAGCACAACCAGTGGCTGCTGCAAGCCGATATGATTCGCTCTTTGCGTTTATCAACGATAGCTACGATAGTGTAGAGGGAGGATATGCATATTATGAAGAAGCCACTTCTCGTAGCGATGCTTCCTTCGCTGCAGTGGGAATCCTAACTGAGTGGGGAATCTTGGATGATCGTCCTCCAGTAATCAACATCACAAGACTGAAGCAACTTACCTACAAGCTTCATTGGAGAACTGGCGCAGAAGATACTGATAGGTATGGTGGTTTTTCGAACTACATCGCAGGGCCTGTTACACAGCGGACTACATTTGATGTAATCAACATACTTGATATTCTTGATAATCCAGAGCATCAGGATGTGATCAATATCAACGATCCAAGTATTCAAGTCAACTTCACTGCTGTGCTTGTATGGCTGAACAAGACTCAAACAACTTCAGGCGGATTTGGCAGCGAACCCAAGAAGCCAGCGGACATAGTCTCAACTTACTATGCACTCACAAGCATGAGGTATGCCCTGGATGCATCAGATGATGCTGATGAAACTTGGGACAAGTGGTTAATGAATAGAACAGCCACAATCGAGTTCATTCTGAACGCAAGAGATGGTGATGCATTCAAGCTCACACCGTCATCACACGTCGCATCCGTCACTGCTACTGCAGCCGCAGTGCTTGCATTGAATGTTTTGGAGGAAACCTCGGAGCTTGGAGGGCTGCAACCAATTGTGAATTGGGTTACCGAAAGACAGACAACAGCATCAGATAGTGAGTTGGCAGGGGGATTCGAAGAAGGCATACTGACCAATGATACAAATCTGATTACCACGTATTGGGCGTTGGCCCTGCTTGACACGGTCAATGCACTAGCAGGCGTGGATGAAGCTGGCGCCGCAAGGTTCATTGTCAACTGTCAAGCGGAGAATGGGGCATTTGCTATTGTGCCAGATGCCCGTGAAGGGCTACTGTATACGGCATACCAAGCTGTGCATTCGTTAGGCATCCTAGGTGAGGAATACAGAAATCTAATTTATGAAGGCGATCCAAACAATCCTAGTCCTATTCTTATTGATTGGAAACTAGCAGTTGTGATCGGAATAGTCCTTGTCGCTGCAGTCCTAGCCGTAATCGCACTCAGGTATGATTAGCAGTTCTTCAATAGCTTTATCTCCTATCTGGAGAGGAAGAGCAAGTACAACAGAGTACCCATTCGCTATCTAGGTGGCACAGATGCCAGAAGCAAATCTCGATGAGAATATTCCAAGATACAAAAGGGGTTTCGAGTGGTTCTCGCACCTCGTAAAGAACAATCTAAGTGGTAAATCCTGGAAGAGACTAGGTATCTTTTCGTTCTATGATGCCCCTTACGCGGAGAGTGAACGAATCTATCTTTCACCAAAACAGGTCATGCTGGCAATGGCTGCTGAAGCCAAGACAAAAGAACGAGGTCTGGTATTTGTTGTTGATGCCCTAGAAAAGGGGGAAATGGGGCTCAGTACTGAAGCGGGATTCGACCAGTTCATGACGGAATTTGAACGTGTATTCCCCAAATGCAGCAAATTCTACTTTGGACCCAGAGATTCAGAACGCAGTTGGTTACATAACTATCCATCTTTCAAGATTCCACTACAGTGGTTGATTAAAAGACCTAATCGCTTTGCAGAGGTTCTTTCCGATGCATCGCCAGTAGGCGAGAGAATAGGACCGGGAGATGCATCCTTCGAGAACCTTGAAGGGATGATAGAGATACTGGTTGAGAAACTTGGCCCGCCGTCGCTGACAGAGGAAGTTATGGGAAAAATAAGAGATACTGAAGCAAGCGAGTACGCAGGTGAAGCAGTGGGGCTTATGACCGTATTCATTAGTCCTGCAACAGCTGTGTCAAGAGGCGTTAGATACCTTGGTAAATTCATGAGCTTGGTCAAAGATAGACGAAAGCAGGAAGTCAAGGATGTTTACGCGGAGTGGACGCAACGTGTCACTGATGGTTATTCTGAGGAGAATCTAGGTAAGTTCTTCGACATGGAAACAGAACCGAGTTCGGAATTGATTGATGCGGTTTCAGTTCGCACTCCCGTTCTCCTTATTCTCGAGACCCGCGGAACGCTCTATGACTTGTTCATGCCGCTAATCCTCCAGCATCTTGTTGAGGAGATAGGGTACATTCCCCCACATCGCCGCCCTAGGATGGATCCTAAATCAAAGAAGGATAAGAAGAAAGAATCAGAGAAGGAATCTAAACCGGAGGCGGAGGCAGGGGATGTATCCTACGAGAAGATCGGAGAAAGCGATCTCCCTCCTGTAACAGATCAGCTCATTCAAGCGGTTATTGAAAAGGAGTTGGGAGAGGGAGAATCAGCAGTCCCTGAAGGTAGGTTTGAAGGAAAACCTGAAACTATCCTGTTTTTGGATGCTGCAACACACCTCTCAAAGTTCAGGGAATCTTTCAAGTTTGCTATCAACCTCCCAGAGAAGCATCCAAATATCTCAGTGGCAGCAGCATTCTTCACTGATCGGGAAAAGGTAAGCAAGACTCTGGAAGAGGGTGTGCTTGACTACATGAGCGAACACGCGTTGGTTTTCGATTTGCACCCAGGGCTCTTTGACATGGCAACATTCAACATGCCTGTATCAAAGAAGGCGTGGCTTCTTGCAAGGCTACAACAGATGGAGAAGATACGGTCCGAAGGTGAAGTGGCATTTCTCGAGTATGATCACACGAAAGAAGATAGGTGGGAAATGCATAGAGTAGAGAGACCTGAGCCTGCTGCGATTACAAAATTGAAGTCATGGTTCAGAAGGAACTAGAAATCTGCCTGCCCGCAAGAAATAAAACTCAAACACGACAACCAAATCGGTGACTGTTCGGAGGCCGTACATTGAATAAAGCTGACATGACGCAAGCAAGGGTTCTGAAGATTGAGAAAGGCAATGCAATAACGCTTCCAGAAGCGTTTGTTGATGGGATTAACCAGCCCTATGGTTTGGTTATTCTTGTGATGAAAGACAAGAATGTGAAGCTCTATCCCGTTAACAGTGAGAAGGTTATGTATCTCAAGCTCGAAATTGAGAAGCTGAGTAAGAGCTTCCTCGAAGAGCTGACCATGATCTTCATGAAAGCAGGCCTCGATGACATTCTGTTCACTTCGGGCATCTGTCAGGCAGCCGATCAGTGCTATTACGAGTGCTACTTCGTTCCCGAGCAGCTTACAACAAGCGTTAAGGATTTGGACAAATCACTGAATGGAATCGGTGGAGTGCAGAAGGTAGTCCTTGAGGAAGTGCCAGTATCCAAATAGGGATAGTCAACAGGCTAATTACTTCAACATGGAATAATGCTAGGTGTGTGTTTCTCAACCATCCCCTAGTAATGCGTTCTAGGGAAAGCTCTGGAGATAGCATTCAGGCATGAAAGGCAGACCAGAAATCCGACGCAATTGGACGAAGAAGGAATTGCTTGGCGTCCTGACAGAAACACTTCAGAAATCATTTGACAAGCTATCTGGAAAGACTATTGGTGTTTTGTTTTCCGGAGGGATTGATAGCTCTCTTGCAGCATTGCTTGCAAACAGAGTAGCAAGGAAGACGATTCTTCTTGCAGTAGCCGCCCCTGATTCACATGATGCATTTGCAGCAACATCTTCTGCTGAAGCTCTCGGCCTCGATTTGACGAAAATTATGCTTGACCCAAAAGTAGTATGGGACACTCTGCCAGAAGTGATTGAGGCAATTGGCACAAGCAATCAAATGGATGTAGAAATAGCGCTTCCCTTCTTCCTAGGCGCGAAAACTGCAAAAACGCAGGAGCTTTCCCTATTAGTATCGGGACAAGGTCCCGATGAACTCTTTGCTGGATATGCCCGGTATGTAAGAATCTTTGAGGAATCAGGTGAAGAGGAACTTGAAAATCAACTATGGAATGACGTATCAATTACGCATGAAACTAACATTAGACGAGACATCCGAGCTGCGGCTGCACATGGAATTGAAGTCTTCTTTCCCTACCTCAACTCTAGCTTTGTAAGGATAGCAATGTCAGTACCGGCCAGCATGAAGATCAACCCGAGAGAATCACCCAAGCGGAAGGTGGTATTCAGGGAATTAGCTCTCTCTCTAGGACTACCAAGGGCAATAGCCATTACGCCAAAGAAAGCAACGCAGTATAGCTCAGGTTCAGCGAGAACAATCCGTGAGGCAATAGCTAAATACTCACAGGAAGCGAGGGGACTTGGCGCAAGGAAAACTCGTAGTTTGGTTCAGAAAGTCTTGGACAATCTAGTAAAGGATGCTGGAATCCCTGATTCTACTTAATGAAGAATTAGCCCCCAGCTATCAAGGGCAGCACGACAACCATTGCGTGTTCTTCAAGTACATCATCCGGATCCATACGCTTACCGTCTACAAGGACAACATGATTTTCAGAGAGTTCAAGTTCTAGAAGCAGCTGTGCCACTGTCTTCGTCTCTTCCACTATCATGCGCCTTACCTTGGTACTAACTATTGACAGTAGTAACACCTGCAACTGGTATCAGAATCTCTGCTTATAGCATTAATCTCGACTGCAGTCGCGACTGGTCAGATAGTCATAAATAGCGGCGGGAACCAACGAGGTTTGTCGGCATCATTAGAAATGAAAGCAGAGCTTCGGCGAAAGTCGTAGAACCACCATATTCATTTGACAACCTTCATAAGAGTGTCGACAGCCGCGAATTGAAAGCGTAAGCTAATGACGTAATGGGATTCGACAATTAGCGAATTGGAAACGGAGAGAAGCTACATGGTAGGCATCGTTGGATATGGAGTCTATATTCCACGTTATCGGATAAAGACTGAAGATATTGCCGAGGTCTGGGGTGAAGATGGGCCCAAGCTCGCAAGTGGCTTGGCGGTATTTGAGAAATCAGTACCCGGACCAGACGAAGATGTGGCCACCATTTCAGTTGAGGCCGCACGAAACGCGTTAAAGCGAGGGAACATTAATCCAAGTGATATTGGGGCAGTCTATGTTGGCTCCGAGTCGCACCCCTATGCAGTAAAACCGACGGGCACTATTGTGGCTGAGGCAATAGCATGCACTCATGATATTACTTGTGCGGACTTTGAATTTGCATGCAAAGCTGGAACTGCTGCAGTACAGACATGCATGGGACTCGTCGATTCTGGGATGATCAAGATTGGACTTGCTATTGGCTCTGACACAGCTCAAGGGCGCCCAGGAGACGCTCTGGAGTATTCTGCCGCAGCTGGAGGAGCTGCATTTCTGATTGGCAAGGACAAGCCCCTAGCAACAATTGAAGAAACCGTTTCTTTTACAACTGACACGCCTGACTTCTGGCGTAGAGAAGGGGAGGACTTTCCAAGTCATGGAGCAAGATTCACAGGAGAACCAGCTTATTTCCGTCATGTTGGGGAAGGGGCGAAGTCGCTACTTAGGAAGACCGGCACAACGGTTGACGATTATGACTACTTTGTCTTCCATATGCCAAATGGGAAGTTCCCCATGGCCATGGGAAGCCAGCTTGGCGTACCTCCTGAGAAACTAGAGGATAGCCTGGTGGTGAGACAAATCGGGAACACATATTCTGGATCCGCTATGATGGGACTGGCGAGAATACTCGACATCGCGGACCCTGGCTCCCGTATCTTTATGGTGGCCTATGGCTCTGGAGCTGGGAGTGATGCTTTCTCAATAAAGGTCGAAAAGGAGATTGAAAAACGTCGCGGGCAAGTTCCCACGGTGGATGATTACATAGAGAGAAAGACGTATGTCAGCTATGCGGTCTATGCGAAATATAGACGCAAGATTGTGGCACTCGGGTGAGGTGATTGAATGACAAGAAGAGTTGCAATAGCAGGAGTTGGACTAAGCCAGTTCGGAGAGCTCTGGGAGCAGAGTATTCGTGACATTACGCTTGAGGCAGGAATGGTTGCAATATTTGACTCAGGCATTCGTGGTTCAGATATTGATGCCGTCACTATTGGTAACATGAGTGCAGGGAGATTCACTGGACAAGAACATCTTGGGGCACTGGCAGTTGATATGGGCGGTTTAGGAAACATACCGGCGTATAGTGTAGAAGCTGCCTGTGCAAGCGGTGGTGCCGCAGTTCGACAAGCATACATGGCCATCAGATCAGGTGAACATGATGCTATTCTTGTCCTAGGCTGCGAGAAAATGAGTGATGTGAATCAGACAGATGCGATGAACACAATTAGTGTTGCTGGCGACTGGGAATGGGAGGGCATGTTCGGAGCTACGTTCCCAGCACTTTATGCATTCATTGCGAGACGTCACATGATGGAATATGGAACAACGGAGGAACAATTGAGTCTTGTGACCGTCAAGAATCATGCAAATGCCGCTCACAATCCCTATGCACAATTTCAGAGAGCGGTTCCTCTCAAGGTAGTGATGGGGTCAGGCCTACTAGCGGACCCAATTAGAGTTCTTCACTCGTCTCCCGTTACAGATGGTGCAGCGGGATTGATCATGTGCACAGAAGAGAAGGCCAAAGAACTCACTGACACCCCTGTCTACATCGAAGCTTCTGAGCAGGCGAGTGACACTCTCGCACTCCATGACAGGAGAGACATCTGCACAATGGATGCTGTGGTTCTCTCAACAAAGGCGGCTCTAAAGGAGGCAGATTTGGAAATTGATGATATCGATGTTCTTGAACTCCATGATAGCTTCACCATCGGAGAGATAACGCTCATGGAGGATGTTGGTCTGTGCAAGAAGGGAGAGGGCGGCAAGGTGCTTGAGGAGGGAGTGACGCAGATCGGAGGAAAGTTCCCCGTAAACACCTCTGGCGGACTCAAGGCACGTGGTCATCCCGTTGGGGCAACAGGCGTGGCTCAGATTGTGGAGCTTGTTCTTCAGCTGAGGGGGCAGGGTGACAAGCGACAAGTTGACGGAGCTGAGAAGGGCCTCGCTGTAAACATCGGCGGAACGGGCGCCACTTCAATCGTACACATCTTAGGGAGGTAGAAAAGAATGGCACAACATGGAGTTGCACAAGTATGGAGGAAGATTAGGTCAATCTACAATATAGAAGGCAACGTCTGTCGGACCTGCAAAACCTATTACTTCCCCCCTCGTCCAGTATGTCCAACTTGCAGAAGGAAAGGTCAACTTGAGCATCACAGATTCAAAGGACTTGGTGAAATTCACACATTCTCTATAGTCAGACAAGCACCTGAAGACTTCAAAAGACAGGTTCCTTATGTGGTGGCTCAGGTGAAGCTTGATGAAGGTGCACGAGTTACAGCTCAAATTGTGAATGTTGATCCTGACGATGTGAAGATTGGAATGAGGGTTAGGGCATGTTTCCGGAAGATTACCGAATACGGGACAGGCGGAATCATAGTTTACGGTTACAAGTTCGAACCAACGATGAAAGTGACTGGGCATCAGTAGAGAGCTAGGTCCATAGCTCTAGCTCAGTTATCTTTCCAACGGCAGGAATAGCAACATTGTAAACTAGAGTTGGTCCTATGAATGCCTTATGCCGGACGGAGTTGTGTACATGACCGTGTATGACTAGGTCAGGCTGATGCTGCTCGATTAATTTGTAGAACTTTCGACTACCAAGCCATGAAAATGACTTGGTTTCCTCACCTTCACAAGTTTCTAGACATGGGCTATAGTGCATCAGAAGCAGAGTACGATCAGCATCCTGCTGAAGGTCTCTTAGTAGAGAAGTAGCTCTCTTCGCTCTCCGTTCGAAAATCTTCTTTATGCTCGGAATGTTACGACGCTGCCAATTTGTTGCTTTGTCGAGGGATCCCTGTGTTCCAACAATACCGAGGTGTATGCCGTCAATCTCAAGAATAGCAGATTTCTCATCTAGGAAGGTCATGCGGCTGCCCACGAGTTCAACAAGCTCCTTTCGAATCTCAGAATATTCTTCATTACCAAAACAGGCTACAATTGGAAAGCTCTTCCCCAGTTTTTCTTCAATTATATCTAGTACTGGAATGATCTCGTCTGTTTTCCCCCGGTTAACCATATCACCAGCCATTAGAAAGATATCAGGTTTGCTAACTTCATCCAAACCCAGACTGAGCTCTTCTAAGAACCTTGGGCTATGTACATCTGCTACAGCCGCAATCTTCATTCTGATGCAACAGCTCTCCCAGTGATACTACCAATGAAGAAACAAGGTATTAAAGTTTCAAGATAGAGAAACTGATGTGTGAAACTGATGGGCTCGACCTATGCACTGAATCTATTTGATAGATTTCACCTTGGACACCAGGCATTAATTGATAGACTAGTGGAAACGTCCGATCCAGTAGCTATTGTCACCTCAGGAGAGCTCATGGGAAAAGACCTAGAACTAATGAAGATAATTCAGCCTGCAGAGTATCGTTTGGCAAGGCTGAATGAACATCTGCTAAACTTCCAACCAAAAGCCCGCGTCAGAACAGAGGTTTTCACTCGTTTTGATGAACTCATCGACCTGAAGGAGTCGGTCAACTTCCTGATGTATCAGGGTCCATGTTGTATTGAGATTCAAACTGGCGCACTTGACCATAGGAAATCGGTTCTGGAATATGAAGACACCTTGGAGTATCTGAAGCCAGTACGCGCAGATGATGGTGAAAAACTCACATCAGCGAGGATTCGACAAGGGATAATAGATCGAGATGGAAAGCGGCTTGCTGGAACAAATGAGCCTCCGAGATTCCTGAAACTTGAAGGCAGAGTGGACTTGAAAGCGCCCAAGGGTGAAGTATTCCATGTTCGCGATGGGCCTCCAGAGGAGGCTGTTGTGAAGAGACTCCTCGAAGAGCAGCCAACTTGTGTAGTCGCTGTGGGCGATGTCACAAGTGAAACAGTCATTCGTGCAGGTTTTGCCCCAGATGTGTGCATAGTCGATGGAGCAACCAAGAGAGGCAGATACGAAGGAACTGTAACTGGGCAGAGAAACTACTTCTTCTACAACCCAGCTGCTGTCCTATACCCCGAAGCTTGGTCGACAATTGCTACAGCAATCGAGGATGGAAGGAGGTCCGTTGTAAGGGTTGAAGGAGAAGAGGATCTTATGGGATTTCCATCAGTTCTGCTAGCGCCGGATGATTCAGTGATGATATATGGTCAGCCCGATGTTGGAATCGTATGGGTGCCTGTCAATAAGGAGAATAGACAGCTGGCAAGAAACATGCTGGAGAAAATGCCAATTATCGATTAGGCCTTCCATTGCATGGCATCTGGGATCTGATCAATGCAGTCAGTAGCTACAATGTGATCGCCCTTCTGCCTGAAGGCGGCTTCTCCCGCACGTCCTGAAATGAAAGCAGATGCTGCAGCAGTGGTAAAAGCACCTTTGCCCCTTACAATCAGTGCAGCAATTATCCCTGTAAGAACATCTCCGGTGCCGCCAGCACTCATTGCAGGAACGCCTGTTCTGTTGAGTTTGTATCTTCCATCCGGGTGAGCCACAATATCTATAGCTCCCTTGAGTAGGACAATCGAGTTGAATTTCGAAGCGGCGCTCAGAGCACACCTGAGGCGATTCTCAGGTTCTTTAGATTCACCGAGTTTCTCTTCCAGAAGAACACCAAGTTCACCCCAATGCGGAGTCAAAATAGCGTTTGACGGATCAAGAGACAATCCCGAACCCGCTAGCGCCTTTAGTCCATCAGCATCGATTACCATAGATTTCTTCTTCTCCGCAAGTTTGCCAACAATAGCTCGAACAGATGCACTTGTTTCAGGGGCAAGTCCCAAACCAGGTCCGATTGCCACAACATCTTGGCCCTTTGCAGCTTTGATGATCGAATCATTGGAATCCGGAGTCAGTATTCTGGTTCCAAGACTTTGGACCATGAGATTTGGACTGTAGGAACGAATTGCAGGTACAACAGGCTCTGGTGCAAGTATGCTAACAAGATCGGCACCGGTTCGAAGAGCGGCCATGCCGGTGAGTGCAGGCGCTCCAGAGAATACATCGCTGCCGCCCACGATCAGAATCTTTCCGTAGTCGCCCTTGTGAGTTGATTTTGCTCTAGGCGGGGTTAGAAGTCGAACATCACCAGGACCACAGATACGATCTGTTTCTGCGGGAATCCCAATTGAAACGATGTGCAGTTTTCCACTTGCATCCGAAGCAACGATGGCACCTTTCTTAGGAGCGTGCAGAGCAATGGTATGCTCAGCCTTTACCGAAACGTCGTAAATTTCTCCGGTATCAGAATCGATTCCGGATGGAACATCTATAGCGTACTTGGAGGCATTTGATTTGTTGAACGCCTTGGCAGCTGTAAGCATTGGCTCACGCAATTTGCTCTTCAGACCAAAACCCATCATTGCATCTATAAGAACATCAGCCTTGCCAATTGAATTGCATCGACGAACCTCCGACTCAGTCTTGAGAAGGGAGCTTGCTATTTCATGCAAGTTTTGAAGAATCTTCCAGTTAACCTTCGTGTCGGGATTAGCAATATTCTTGGGAGACCCCAGGAGATACACTTCAACCCTCGCACCGTCCTCGTGAAGATAACGAGCTGCAACAATCCCGTCCCCCCCATTTCCGCCCATGCCGCAGAGGATTACAACAAGCTTGTCCTTCACCTTTTCTCGTGTCGAAATAATTCGTGCAACCTCTCTCCCGGCGTTTTGCATTAGCATGCCATGGGTGACTCCCAAATACTCGGCATTAAGCTCAAGAACTCTCATCTCATCTGTGGAAAGAGGGATTTCTTGCAATAGGTTCACCTAGTTTTCCTAGTGTTCAGTTCAGATTAATGAACCCTTACAATACAAATTCTAGGCAACTCATGAACGTTGCCGGGCACACGTACCTGCCATTCGTTGCTTTCCAAATGCTTTTATGAAGGCCTCATGCGCTTCGGGACACATGCTAGAACACTCCCTTGCAGAGCTCCAACACAAGGTTATACCAAGGCTCCAATTGATACAAGAAGAGCTTGGGTACATCCCAAAGGAGGCTGTTGAATGGCTTGCAGAGAATCTCAAGTTAAGTGAACAAGAAATCTTTGGAGTTGCCACGTTTTACAAGAGTTTCAGATTCTCGCCACCTGGAAAACATCAGGTCAAAATGTGTCTGGGAACAGCATGCTTTGTCCAAGGAGGAGAAAGTCTGCTTTCCGCCACAACTGAACGATTGAAAGTCAATCCGGGCAAGACAACTGAGGACGGAAGATACAGCTTAGAACGTGTAGCGTGTTTAGGATG
Source organism: Promethearchaeota archaeon (assembly GCA_048937485.1). Taxonomy (GTDB): domain Archaea; phylum Asgardarchaeota; class Thorarchaeia; order Thorarchaeales; family Thorarchaeaceae; genus SMTZ1-83. Next base: position 8,398 of record JBHLND010000017.1, on the reverse strand, counting down.
TTGTGCCTTGGCACCCGTGGTTGTTGTCGACGAGGAAGTTCATGGAGAAATGACCCAACGAAAGCTCTCCAGACTCTTCGATAAGATTGACAAGATGGATCGAGAAGAGGCTAAGAGGGACAGCAAGTGACAGAGGAACAGAAAAGGACGGTTTTTATCTGTAGAGGGACTGGCTGCCAATCATCGAGGTCAGCAGTACTTCACGAGCTACTCATAGAGGAAACCAAGAAGGCGGGTTTGGAAGGGAAGGTTCAGATAAAGAAGACTGGCTGTCATGGTTTTTGCCAACAGGGACCGATTGTTGCGATTCAGCCGGAAGGCACATTCTATGCCAAGGTGAAGGAGAATGATATTCCGGAAATCGTGGAGTCGCACTTGCTCAAGGGAGAACCTGTGGAAAGACTATACTATGTTGAGCCAAACACCAAGGAAAAGATTCCGAAGTATGATGACATTCCATTCTATTCACACCAGCATCGAATCATCCTTCGCAACTGTGGAGAAATAGACCCAGAGAATATTGATGATTACATTGAGCGAGGCGGGTACGAGGGAATTAGGAGAGCCATAAGGGAGATGACCCCCGAAGAGGTGATTGAGGAGGTTTTCAATTCCGGACTCAGAGGTAGAGGTGGCGCAGGCTTTCCCACAGGACTGAAGTGGAGGCTTGGAAGAAACGCACCTGGAAATCAGAAATACGTAGTGTGCAATGCTGACGAGGGAGACCCCGGCGCATTCATGGACCGTTCTCTTTTGGAAGCAGACCCACACAGCGTATTGGAAGGAATGCTAATTGCATCCTATGCAATCGGCGCCAGTGACGCCCACATTTACGTTCGGCATGAGTATCCGCTAGCAGTTCGGAGGTTCAGAAAGGCGCTATCTGATGCAAAAGAAAGGGGTTTCGTTGGTCAGAACATTATGGACACAGATTTCAGTGTGGAGGTTCACGTCATGGAAGGTGCTGGTGCTTTTGTCTGCGGGGAGGAAACTGCACTCCTAGCATCAATTGAGGGGCGAAGAGGAATGCCAAGACCTCGGCCACCGTACCCAACGGAGTCCGGTCTTTGGGGGAAGCCAACTGTCCTGAACAACACCAAATCGTTGGCAGCAACATCAATTATTCTTGCAAAAGGAGCAGAATGGTTTGCATCAATTGGAACTGAGAAGAGCAAGGGAACCGCTGTCTTTGCACTTACTGGGAAAGTTGAAAACTCCGGGTTAGTAGAGGTGCCAATGGGTGCTTCACTTCGCAGTATTATCTATGATATTGGAGGCGGGATTCAAAATGACGCGAGATTCAAGGCAGTTCAAACAGGGGGGCCATCGGGAGGTTGTGTTCCGGGAGAACTAATCGATCTTCCTGTTGATTACGATTCTTTGACTCAGGCTGGAACAATCATGGGTTCCGGCGGCATGATCATTATGGATGAAACCACATGCATGGTTGATGTTGCTCGGTTCTTCCTTTCATTTGCCCAGGAAGAATCATGCGGTAAATGTGTTCCATGCAGAGTCGGAACTCTTCAAATGCTGGAAATCCTTGATAAAATCAAGGCTGGAGAAGGAGAGTTGAAAGACCTCAAGCTGTTGGAGGAATTGGCAGTAACTGTGAGAGATGGGTCACTCTGTGGGCTCGGACAGACTTCACCAAATCCTGTACTGACGACTCTTCGATATTTCAGAGACGAATATGAAGAACATATCAAGGACAAGAAGTGCAGAGCTATGGTCTGCAAGGCTCTAATCAAGTATAGTATTAATCCCGAAACTTGTATTGCGTGTGGAGCATGCAAGCGGATATGTCCTGCAAGTGCCATCACAGGCGAGAAGGACGTAGCCCACGTGATTAATGACTATCTTTGCATAAAGTGTGGGGCTTGCTTTGAGGTCTGCCCACCGAAAGCAAATGCTGTCGAGAAGGTGACTTCTTTTGATGAAGGAGGTGCCAAATGATGCCGACTCTCTTTATTGATGATCAGAAGATTCAGTTTGACAAGGAAGCACAATCAGTACTTGATGTAGCTAGATCTGCAGGCATCTATATCCCAACGCTTTGTGACCATCCAGAGCTCGAAGCTCATGGGGGCTGTAGGATGTGCCTTGTTGAGATTGAAGGATGGCGAGGCTACGTCACTGCATGTACTACCACGCCAAAGGATGGAATGGTAATCAAGACCACAAGCGACGAACTAATCAAGATGAAACGAAACATCCTGCAACTGACGCTTAGAGAGCATCCAAGTGCTTGCATGGTCTGTTTTGAGTGGCCCGACTGTCTTAAGTACAGAACGGAGTCCCATAAGGCAGGAGCAGTTACTGGCTGCAACACTTGTCCAAATCGAGAGATGTGTGAGCTGAGGGAAGTCGTGGAGTTCCTCGAAATCAAGGATTTGGACTACGAACCTCATTACAAGGGTGTTGCAATTGAGCGAGATGACCCATTTTTCGATAGAGACTACAACCTCTGCATTCTTTGCGCAAGATGCGTTAGAGTATGTGATGACATTCGAGGAACTGGAGCAATAACATTCTCTCAGAGGGGTCATGAAACAAGAGTCGACACTGCATTTGGAGCATCACACATTGAAAGTGGATGCATGTTCTGCGGAGCGTGCATTGATGTTTGTCCCACTGGATCATTATTCCCCAGAATGTCTAAGTGGCTAGGCACTCCAGATTCAGAAGAAACAACAACTTGCGCATTATGTGGAGTAGGTTGTCAAACGCGACTTGATCTCAAGTGGAACCGAATTATGGGTTCTGGGCCGGGAGATACAAAGCTTGCACCCAATTACGGGCATATGTGCGTCCTGGGCAGATTCTGCATTCCTTCAATTGTAAATGCACCTGACAGAATAAAGATGCCCTATGTCAAGAAGGATGATGACTTCATACCTTCCTCATGGGATGATGCAATAGGAGCAGTTGCTGAAATTCTAGCAAATGCTGACCCAGAGAGGGTTGGATTCCTTGGTGGACCCCATATGACTACAGAGGCGGCCTATTTGTTCAGCAAACTCGCAAGAGCTGGAGTAAAGACACCGAACGTAGACTTTCAAGGTTCAGACTTTGCTGCACTCATCCATAAGGAACTTGCTGTAGACCAGGACTTTGATAGGATTCGCAACCTGGAATACCTACAGGACGTGGATTGGATAGTTTCTGTGGGTGGCGACTTTGTGAAGACGCATCAAGTGGCTGCGAAAAGAGTCTACACTGAGATAAAGAAGGGCACACCTCTGATTATTCTTGACGAGGTGAGTACGAATCTTCGCCGCTGGGCAACCCAAATCGTAGCTGTTCCTCCAAATAAGCTTGAATCGCTTCTTTCTGCTCTATCTGAACGAAAGAAATCATTGCCTAATGTCAAGGCTGAGCAAGCGGAGCGCTTGGTCGAAATTACAAATCAGGGAAAGGGTGCAATTCTGATAGGACAGAGAATCCTTGAAGCTTCGAATCCAGAACAGATTCTTCGTTCATTAGTCAGATTAGCAGGCGAAGAAGGGGCATTGTATCCATTATTCCTACTTGGAAATGAGGCAGGAGTGATTAAGGCCGGCCTTAGGCCTGAAATGCTACCCGGACCTGCTTCTGTAGGAGTGAAAGAGGCAAGGGCAATAACCGAGAAAAGATGGGGCAAGAGCAACCTGGACGATGGTTTGCACCTTACGGAAATGAGAGATAGAGCCAAGAAAAAGGAACTTGATGTCCTATACATTGCTGATGGCTCAATATCCATAGAGGGATTTGAGAAAGTGCCAGCTATCATCTATCAATCCCCATATCCTTCTGAGTGGATGGATCAGGCAGCAGTGATTCTTCCCGCGTCAACTTTCGTGGAAGAAAATGGGACTTTCGTCAATTTGGAAATGAAGCCCCTCAAGCTGAAGCAGATTGTCAAACCTCCTGGAATTGCAAGGGAGGACTGGACTATTATTGTAGACATTGGCAAGCGTCTTGGTGTAGACGGATTTGATTACCTTGGCGTTGATGCAATCTGGGAGGAACTCCTTCACTTCACACGGAATATTGAGGTTGGAGGGCAATCTCGCAGAAAGTCTTGGAAATCCACATCTAAGGAGAAGAACGCGTGGTATCCAAGATATCGAGGCGCCGTATTGCCAGAACGAATACAGGACTTGGCAACCTTTGTCAAAGCACTACCGAACCGTGAGAGGCCTGCCTTGGAAGGCACACTAGAGGAGCTATTGAGACACGTAGAACATGAGCAATCTTCTCAGTCAAAGGAGGTGTCCAAATGAAAGGAAGAATCATCTCAAATGAAGAGGTAGTACCGAATGTACATCGCCTTGTACTAGAAGCTCCGAGTATTGCGAAGCGAGCAAAGGCAGGACAATTCATTTTGGTAATCCCTGACGAGGTTGGAGAACGTGTGCCGTTCACACTATCCGACTGGGATGCTGAAGCTGGTACAATTACTATATTCTACCTGGAAGCCGGAGTTTCAACTATGAAGCTGGGAAGAATGAGAGCTGGCGAACAAGTACACACTTTGGTTGGACCGCTTGGGAGACCTACTGTTATCGAGAATCATGGAACTGTACTCTTAGGAGGAGGTTGCTATGGACTGGGTGCAATCTATCCGCTTGCCAGAGCTTTCAAGGAAGCTGGCAATCGTGTGGTTGGTCTAGTCGAAGCAAGGACCTCCTATATTGTATACAACGAGGAGACGCTCCGAGAAGTTGTCGATGACCTCTATATCGTAACAGGTGATGGGTCCCGCGGCATCAAAGGCCATGTCAAAGAGGCCCTTCCACACATCCTTGAGAAGGAAGGCAAAATCGACCACGCACACTTTGTGGGCTGCACATACATGATGATGGTTTCATCCCAAGGCACCAAACCTCATGGAATTCCCACAGTTGCAAGCCTCAACACCTTGATGGTCGATGGAACGGGAATGTGCGGAGTCTGCCGAGTTGAGGTCGGCGGGACTACAAAGTTCGCTTGTGTTGACGGTCCTGACTTCGATGGTCATGAAGTGAATTGGGACCTAGTATTTGCCAGGAAACGGGCATATGTGCTTGAAGAGAATCTTGCATTCCAATTCCATAGATGCAGGCATGACGGGGCACCTATAGAAACAAAGCAGGAGGAGGCAGCATAATGAGTAGACAGACAGATGGCCTCACAGCAAAAGAAAGGATGGCAATTCCTCGAGCCAAAATGCCTGAGCAGAATCCACATGCCCGAGCAGCAAACTTTGAGGAGGTCCCATTAGGACTTACTCCGGAGCAAGCCATGGAAGAGGCTAAGCGATGTCTAGACTGCAGAAAGCAGCCGTGTGTAAAGGGATGCCCAGTTGGTGTTCAGATTCCCGAATTTATCATGCTAGTAAGCGAGGGGAAGTTCGTTGAAGCTGCTAGGCTAATTAAGGAAACAAATGTCCTACCTGCGGTTACTGGACGTGTGTGCCCACAGGAAACCCAGTGTGAGGGCAATTGCACACTCTTCAAGAGGTATGGCGGGGTTTCGATTGGCGCACTAGAGCGTTTCGTAGCAGACTACGAGAGAAACAACAGCATTGTAGAGATTCCTCGAAAACCAAAGCCAACTGGGAAGAAGGTTGCAATTGTCGGTTCAGGGCCTTCCGGGCTGACTGTAGCAGGTGACCTCATTCTATTGGGCCATGAGGTGACCGTCTTTGAAGCCTTGCATGAGGCTGGAGGCGTACTGGTATACGGAATTCCAGAGTTTAGACTTCCTAAGGAAATTGTGGCTGCCGAGGTAGATTACCTAGTTAAGCAAGGCGTAAGATTCGAGATGAATGTTATCGCCGGAATGACAATTACAATGGATGAGCTCTTGGAGGAATACGATGCAGTCTACATTGGAGTGGGTGCAGGGCTCCCCTGGTTTATGAGGATTGAGGGAGAAGAACTCAATGGCGTATTCTCAGCAAATGAGTATCTGACAAGATCCAATTTGATGAAGGGCTACCTTTTCCCCGAATACGACACTCCACTTCCGCCAGGCAAACATGTCTGTGTGGTGGGAGGCGGCAACGTTGCTATGGATTCTGCAAGAACGGCACGACGACTTGGCGCAGAAGTTACCATTGTTTACAGACGTGCCAGAGAACAGCTTCCAGCCAGAGCTGAAGAGGTGCATCATGCTGAAGAGGAGGGCATTGAATTCAAGCTTCTATCCAACCCAGTGAAGATACTAGGAGAAGAAGGTGAAGTGGTAGGAATGGAGTGCATTCAGATGGAACTCGGTGAACCGGATGACAGCGGCCGTCGACGACCTATTCCAATAGATGGTTCAAACTTCGAATTCCCATGTGATCAGGTTGTTATCTCTATTGGCTCTGGAGCCAATCCACTCCTGACCAAGACTGTACCCGAACTGGAGTTGAATAAGTGGGGATATATTGAAGTCAACGAGAATAACCGCACTAGCATGGAGCAGGTTTGGGCAGGTGGCGATATTGTTACTGGTGCAGCCACTGTTATTGAGGCTATGGGAGCAGGCAGAATAGCTGCACGTTCAATGCATGCATATCTTATGGGCGAACCTCAACCAGCTCCAACTGAAGATGAAGAAACGGAGTAATTACAATCCATAAGCAGACCGCACTTCACGGACTACCAGGCCAGGTAGGTCTTCTATTGCATTTACTGGCAGTACCGTGGCACCGGCAGCTTGCAGTGACTTAAGCGCTTTCGTTTTCAATGTGTAGTATTCATCACCAATGTGAAACATGAAATACTTGTGGCCCCGTCTAGTTAGTTTGCGAATAGATTCAACCATTTCAGCCCAGTTGTGAATCTCAGCATCTGTCATCATTAGGACCATTACTTCCTTCTCAGCACGGCCGCAAGCCTCAACTATCTTCTGGTTGGGAGCAACTGTGCCTCCACCTTGATAGGCAAGAAGGGCTCTCTCAAGAGGTGCTCTCTCCCGAGTCCAGTCGCACTCCCTGGTTGCATCTGAGAAGTTAATGATTGCAGCATGGCTCCCCTTTCGAAGTGCAGTGTCAAGAGCAGCAAAAGCTGAAACGAGGGCGATATGATATGCGCCTGAAACCTTTGTTTTTCCCATTGACCAAGTCATTGAACCGCTTGAGTCTATCACGATTAGAAGGTCAGGTAGGGTCCGTTCTTCTTCGTCGCTGAATGTTGAGGAGCGCAACCATCGCCGTGTGGATAGATTGGGAATCAGAATTGGAAACGCTTGCAGCGATTGAACTATGTCAAGCTCTTCAACGGGGTCTCCTAGCCTCCACACGTCCGCAGATAGAGGAGTTGAACCAGAGGGTTTCTTGCTATGAACATCAAACCGTAGAAGACCTCTTACTTTTGCGCGGTACCAGAAGCGAATCCAAGCCTTCTTCTTGGAACCAACGCCAGCTATTATATAGACTCCTTCGAGGTCTCTCAAATCTCCTCCACGTTGCTCAACTTCTGCCGCCAGACGCTCCATTTCGGCATCAAGGTCTTGATTTTCGCCGCCCTCCATACATCTTCTTGCCATGTCACCGTTTCTGATCTCCAGGGGATTACCCATAGTGGCATCAACATCGAGGGGAACAAGAATTGACCCACTTCCATCTCCTTCTTCTCCACCCCCTGGCTCGGCAACTCCGCCTGCGCAACCAGGAAGTTGGTCATCCATTTCTGGAAGCCAGTCAGAGATGAGCTTGGCAATCTTCTCACATGCCTTAGGCCATTTTGCTTCCTGACCCATATGCTTTCGAGTGATTTGGACAATTGCCTCTGCAATCTCAGTTGTTGCCGAATCAATCCTCAGGGAACTTGGGAGTTCAAATCCCCACATTGCATTGTAACAAGATACGATTAGCAACCAGAGTTCACTATGGTCAGACCTTATCATCGCAGACCCCCTGATGTTCGAATCCACTCGGGCTTTTGTTAGGTTGGGAAATCTATGAAGTAACTTGGAATCCACAACCAGGTCTGCAAAGAGATTACACACAAACATAGCAGTTGCATCATTCACATGTTTTCGAGCGCCAGCAAACATCATTCCGTTCATGACCGTGTCATAAGGACACACTAGGTAATGCTGGATTTCATGATGGCATACAGAACGGAGGTAGGCTTCATGTTGAGTAGCGCTTAGCTGATCGGGAACTCCAGCTGTATTCAGATGGACAGTCCAGTCATCGGTGTCGATGTAGAAGTAGCTACTTGCACTTTCAGCATGCTCTACCTTAACATCAGGAAGAGGAGGATAGTAGTAATCTGCCAGTGCTCTGTCCCAAGCTCGCAATGCAGCATTCTGGAGTGGCGTTATGCCTTCATCTGCAGCTACTAGCTCCCCTCTAGACATTGATTTGATCCTCTATCTCTTTTCTTATCTCAACGGCTTGTTCTCCACCAGAAATCTCTAGGAATACTGAGGATTCGGG
>JBHLND010000222.1:0-5141 GCA_048937485.1 Promethearchaeota archaeon | reverse complement strand
AGGTTTCCTGGGATCTATGAGAAATGCCTGTCAGTTGGAATCGACATCACAAAAGAGCCAATTCCAGTAGTGCCCGGGGTTCACTATACCTGTGGTGGAGTCAAAACGGATACACATGGTCGTACAGATGTTTCTGGTCTATTTGCCATTGGCGAGTGTGCCGGAACTGGATTTCACGGCGCAAACCGGCTTGCCTCCAATTCGTTGCTTGAAGGCGCGGTAATGGGCCATAATGCAGCTGAAGCTGTGGTTGACTACTTGAAGGACCATGTGGAGCAGAATGAGATGCCACCTTGGGACCCGGGTGAAGCTACCGATTCTGATGAACTAGTCGTAATCTCACATATGTGGGACGAGGTTCGCCGGCTGATGGTAAACTACGTGGGTATAGTTCGAACCAATAAGCGGCTTATTCGTGCGAGAAACAGAATAGGCTTCCTAGCAAAGGAGATAGAAGCCTTCTACTGGGACTTCATAATTACCCCCGATCTCATCGAACTAAGAAACATAGCTACGGTGGCAGAGCTCATCATCAAGATGGCACGAATGAGGAAAGAGAGTCGAGGTGCACATTACAACAAGGACTATCCTGAAGCAGCGAAGGTGGCAGTTGACACAGTGATTCGGAAAGGATACCTCTCAGTTATTGAGGAGTGATTCTTTCCTGACATATCCTTCGCGAACAGACTATCTTGGAGCTCCTGGCTTATCCCCTGTCGTCCTGATCCTAGTCCCTGGGATTAGGAATGCCTCCAGATGCAAAGACAGTGGAGCGTTTCGCAGGATATGCGAACGAATTTGAATTGGAAATCAAATTCCTAACCCCGTCCTCATAATTCATTCACACTGCCTGCGATTTGCCTGCTAATGTTATTGATTCAACTGACTCGCCCACGGTCAGGAAGACTTATTATAACGGAGTTATATCAAAAGGAGATTAACACCCTTTTGATTGCCATAAAGCCCATGAGTCCATCAAGAAAGTAAACTCTGCCAAGAACCAGTCGCGGAAACTAGGGGAGTCTTCCATGTGGAAGAGGAGAGATGCACTCAATGGAATTTAGGAAACGATATGCCCTGCTGCTCATAATAACTGTTGTTGGAGTCGCCTCAGCGTTCCTTTTTCTGAATTGGACCACATCTATAGCGCTCAATAATCATCCCAACTGGGACATGATTTCGCTAATCCCGGGAAACGCTGACATTGACAATCTCTATTTGATAATTGCTACAATCCCCTTGACACTCGTTGCGTTTCTATTTGGTATCTATGGTGCAAGGTTTTTCATGTTCATCAACAGAATAGCAATGCGTGGCCGCAAACAGAGTATCGAGTCAATGGAACTGGAGATGTCATTCACTCGACTATTCACAAGAGCAATTATGCCTGCTTTGTTCAGCTTTAGTATCGCAGCCGTGATTCTTCAGTATTTGAATCAGTTTTCTGTTGTATTCTATCGACCAATTTTCATTCCGCCAACCAGCGTAGAAAATCAATTTCGTCCCTTTCTGGCAAATGCATTGCATCAATCGTTGCTTTTCCTTCCCATTACACTACTGATCTTCATTCCAACATGGATTCTAAACGATTTCATGGTCATATCTCGCCTTGAAGATGCCACGCCCGGTGAGTTCTCAGACCCCGTGAAAGTGGGTCAATGGGTTTCAGGTCTTCTTGGTGGTTTCTCAGTCTTTGCATTTCCCTTTACTTTCGTCAGTACATTCCTATTCGATCCATCCGAAACTGGGGTGGGCTGGGTTCTATTAGCAAACAGAACAGATGAGATACTCATTGCTTTGGTCAGTACTCTAATCGTCCTGGCGGCGTACGTAATTCCTGTTATCATTCTTTATGATTCAAGCAAGAGAAGAATAGCCAGGAGGTTCTTCAGGATTGCTGATAAACTGGGTATCGATTACGATACGGTGGACACAAGTTCACTATTAGAAGATGAACCAAAGACTGGCGCAGGACTTTCAGTATCTGCAGGAGCTTCAGCTGGTGCAGGAGTTTCAGCTGGTGTAGGATTAACAGCATCTGCAGGACCTTCCGCATCTGCAGGAGTTTCAGGTGGCGCAGGGTTTTCAGCATCTGCAGGAGCTTCAGCTGGTGCAGGAGTTTCAGCTGGTGTAGGATTAACAGCATCTGCAGGACCTTCTGCATCTGAAGGAGCTTCAGCTGGTGCGGAACCATCTGCATCTGCAGAACCCTCTGCCAGTGTATCACCTGCGCCATCTGCAAAAGGCTCACCTAGTAGTGCAGAACCCTCTGCTGGTGTATCAGCTGCAGCATCTGCAAAACTCTCAGGTAGTGGAGAACCCTCTGCTGCTGCATCACCTACAGCATCTGCGAAAGTCTCAGCTAGTGCAGGATCTTCTGAAGCAGATGATTTCGAAGACGAAGGAAACACTGATGATTAGGAACTAAATGGATGATCTGTCGTACCTAGCATCTAAAGAGGAAGTGAACAAAGGGTTCTGACAGGCCGGACCAGAGGGGCATTGCGAGTCCTACTATTGTATGGGTTCCTTGGACTCCTAGGAGATTTCTCGTTTCCCCATCTGCCTTCATAGTGCGCGAAATTGGTATCATCAAGCGACTTCAGGGAATCCTTTGTATGCCAAGTAAGCCCTCCTTCCTCAGTCATATCTTTCCAGAGTCCCATGAATCTCTTTTTCTTGCCATGAGGTGAAGCATAGTTGGCATGAGACCCTAATGCAACCCAGACATGTACGTGGTTATCTGTTAGAGTGATTGGTTTCTGGGTGAATCCTGGGACGGTAAAGAAACCTGGATATGATACAAGTTCCGCCTGTAAATGATTCGAGAGTAGCCATATTGTGCCAGGAGTTTCCGAATCAAGCGGATAGTGTCGAACCTCAACATGCTCCCAGTCACCAATATGCCGCCCTCTTCCGAAAATCGTTCTCGGGAACCTATTATAATTGTACCAAAACCAGAACTTCATCTGAATCATATGAGGCTCATGCCAAACCTCATAGTAGCATGGGGTCAAAGGATCCAATTCCTTAGGAACCATCTCTCCCTTGAATTTGATCCAGTCATTGGCATACTGTTCAAAGATGCTCTCTGCATCGGATGGAAAGCAGCAATAGCTCCCTTCATTTGGATGAAAATGAAGGATTGGTGCAAAGAGGCTAACGAAGTGTTCTGAATCCTCTTCCGAATCGCCCATGCAGCACTTTGAAATAGACGCCCATTTATTGATGTGTCGTTTCAAGAATCATATGACGCGACGCTCGGTCATGTAACGATTCAAATACATGACCAGCCACTTGTAGAAGTCCCCGAATATTTTCCGAACAGTTGGGAGGTCGATTCTGTCTCTAAGGATCATGTCAACCGCAGCTTTCCTGAGGAAGGGATAGTAGTGGGGCAATGGCAAGAGGTTGCATGGGAATCTCTTGCGTTCTGTTAGAAAGATGTTGACTCGCTCAACCCATCTGGCATTGATGATATCTTCAGAATAGCTGCCTGGATCCTCTACCATGAGAGAGTCTATCTCTGCCAGAATTGGCGAAAAAATCTCTCTCTGAAGCTGGTCGAAAGAGAAACCTTCTGGTTTTGTATTAGAGTCAGTGACAATCTTCTTGTAAAGATCTGCCAAATCATCAGATCCAGGAACAGAGTACATGCCTCTCTGGAACTTCATAATTCTTGACATCTCTGATGCGAGTCTACGTTCCTTTTCTAGAATGCTGAATATATTCACGAAATTGGTCTTGTCCCAAGAGGGCTCGTCAAACATGTCCTTGTAAGTACCAATGGTTGTTCTATACTCTGAAGGCGTTCGCAATTCGTGGGGACTAGTTATGGACCAGATATTGAAGAAAATGAAAGGAGGATAATCGGTCTTAATGTCCTCCATCAATCGATAGCTCGGGAAGCAGTAGTTCCCATCAACCACAATCAGATCGGGATCAAATTTGGCGCTTCCCTTCTGCTTGGCAAATTCCGTTGTCGCTTTCGTGACCAGTTCGATTGTCTGCGGCGGAGAGAGTGGCTGAAATGCACTAGGTCTAACAAGATGAAGATTTGTACTATGTGGCAAGTAATAGGCAGTTCCAGTCTTTTCAAGGGAAAAGGCGGTTTCGAATTTCGTCTCTTCGCCTAGTTCCAGATGCTGCATTGCTTGGAAGAAGTCCTGATTAGTATGATTGATATCGCAAACAAGCACCTTCCACGGAGTTTCCCTTGAAAGCGCCCAGGTGGCTATGTTTATCGAAATTGGGGTTTTTCCGCTGCCTCCTTTGTTGCTAGTCACAATAACAGTCAATGGTTTCTTCATCACTTCACAACCTCACAGTCCAATAAACCCAGTAATGTACTCTAGAATGGTGCCCCATCCAACAAACAGAATGACATCCATAGCAATCTGCATGAATATCACTCCAATGAAGGCTAGGAGCAATTTCCTGATGATTCCCCTTGGTGAGGAGATTCGTGCCAAGTCGTAACGAGATCGCTCTAGCAGCGTGACATCTGATTTCATTGTGCGAGTGGCATCTTCCAGCTTTGCCTTCACATAGCCTGGATCATCCGAGAACAATCCCTCCTCGAGGAGTATCATGTCGTTCTTCCAACGATCCAAGTACTCAGTCAATGCCTTTGAGATCCGTAATCTGTTTGCCTCCACCATTGTTTCGTATCTGCCAACTTCATAGACAACTACTTTTACAACACTCACTAGAACAATTAGAGTTCCAAGATTCAAAGCACTGCTAAAGAAGAACCCAATGTCCAGTAATGGGCTGTCTGAAAACTCCTGAAGGATTGAGAATCCTGTCAGGCCAGTGCTTTTGTAAAGCGCTATGAAAAACAGAAGTCTGATTGTGAGAAGTGTCCTTGAAACACTCAATCTCCAATACGATACAGTTGGTGTTCCACCGGCACTGAACGACTTGTGAATGAACACTGAGAAGATAATGCCACCGGTGTTGAGAATGAATAGAAGCGACATCAGTAGAAGGCTAAGGCCTAACGCTAGACGAACCCATCCAGTGAGTCCCATAACCCCGGCTCCAACTTGCTCAAGGGCATGTTGCAGTGCAATGAAATCCCCGTCGCGCAAAGCATCTTGGATTGCTTGCATCAAGACATCATGAGTTAGAAGATAACC
>JBHLND010000221.1:0-5142 GCA_048937485.1 Promethearchaeota archaeon | reverse complement strand
TGTGAGAGAGGAGAAAGTTTCCTGTTCCCCGGATCCCAGCGTTCCTGCATCTTGGAGTAATAAGTAGATGATTTTATGTTTAAGAAAGCACTGCGGGAATGCTGTCATATGGCAGTACCTAGTACATTACACAAATTGTTGAGGTCGTTTCATGGCAGTATTCGAATTAGAATTCAAGATACGGCACAATTGTAGATTCGCAGACTTCTCCGTTAGAAATCCTCTGGCAGGAATCCACAAGTGGAGGATTAAGAATCACGAAATCATAGAGGTCTTTTCTCGAGATGGAACTGAGAATCCAGATGCCTTCAAGGATGCATGCGCACTTGATGGGGTCATTGATTACGTTAGAGATGAGTACCAAAGCCATCTCATTTCGAAATCGATTCCCTGCGGCGTGGAAAGCATCATTGATGATTGTTCATCCGAGCTTGATATTCTTCACATAGCGCCTACTAGTTACTATGGTGGATGGGAATATCACAGAGTTATTGCCTTCAGGCAGGAAGACATAACCAAGTTGATTGAGAACTTTCATGATTGTGGTTATATGCCGTGGATTCTTCGTAAGGTCCCATTCAGCGGGTTCTCGGCAGGGTCGATGACAGTACGAACGGAATCGTTGTTCGAAGGCCTAACAGACCTCCAGACAGATGCAGTTCTCACTGCACATTCTCACGGATACTACAGAATACCAAGGTCTGCTGATGTCAAGACAATATCAGGAAACATAGGAGTAAGAAGAACAACATTTCAAGAACACCTACGGAAAGCAGAGAACAAGATTATGCAGGCACTAATACCTCATCTTCATACTTGGCATCATTTCTCTGGAAAGAGGGGAACACATCCAGCGCCTCTTGAAGAAAGTATTGCTGAAGAAACTTGATTGAGAGATATGGGCAATGACATTTCTCTCTGTTCTTCTAGAGCCCCTTGGATGTGTATGTTTTGGCAATAATCAACCATCTATTATCTTCTTGAATAAGAGTCAAGTAATCTGTGAGTATGGTCCTCTCACCGGATGCTTCTCGAAGCACTACCACCTTTGAAGCAGCAATGTTTCCAGTCACATCAATTGATGCAATCGAACTGGTTCTTTTTTCTTTAGGGTCTATCGGGTTCTTACACCAATCCTCCCAGAATGAACGAGGAACTGAATGTACCTTACCACCCCTTAGAAAGCTCATCCTTGCTTCAGAGTGCCATGATTCTTGAAACTTATCCCAGTCCTTGTGTTTCACTGCTTCCAGATAGGTATTGACCGTTTCTCGAACCTTTTCCATTTCTTCAATCATAATTCTAAACTCCAAATTCGTATGTGACTTCTTGAATCTGTTTTCAAGCATAAGGTTAGTACTGACTTGAGACTGTGCTAGGTAATCAGGACTGGAGAAGGAAGACAGTGTGAGAGAGAGAGAGGGTATTCAGCGGCGCGAGAAAGGTAGTCCCCCAATACTCTATCTCAATGCAGATTCCACTTCTCTGTACATGTAGATTGAGAAGAGGAGGAACCTAAGCAAAGGAAGCTAGAGCAATTTCCTTTCAGTGGTTTCTTTGCTATTGTCCAAACAGTCTAATCCTCGATGTGCAAGTCAGTACAGTCTTAGCACCTAGAAGAACTGAAAAAAGAAGAAGAAGAACTGCAAAGGAAAGAAGGAGAGAAAAGCAACTGAAAGGAAAAACTGACTGACTGAAGAAACTGAAATAAGAAGAAGGAAAAACTGAGAACCACAAATAAAAGAACCACTTTTCCTTCTGACTAGACTGCTGACTTGAAGCAAAGAGGAATTAGGAAAGGAAGGATCGGGTGCTGTTCTTCTCTCTTGGGGTACAGTTGCTTTGCGTTTCTTCCTTGGGTTTGCTTGCTTAGGGTAGGAAAAGCTTTGCTCTCCTCTCTCTCCTCTCTCAATTCTTCCTCCTCCTTTCTCTCCTCTTCCTCCTCTCTATGACACAACCTTTCTCCATGCAAAGGCGGCCCTTGAACGTGCTCTGAAGGAATGAATCAAAATTCCGATGAGAATCAAAATATGTCCCCAAATAGGAGAAACTCCTCGATAATTCGTCGAACCCGCTACCATTTCTTCTTCACATAATCATAATCTATGCAATCTTGACCCTGAGGCGAATGTGTTAAAGCCATGAAGGTCAACAGATTGCTGGAGGTGTGATTGTGAAGATTGCTGAGAGTGTCTTAGACGCAATTGGAAACACATCAATGGTACAATTGAATAAGGTAGTTCCACCAGGGTGTGCCAGGGTTCTAGTGAAGTTGGAGTGGGAGAATCCCACGGGGAGTATGAAAGACCGCATGGCTCAGGCCATGATTGAAGAAGCAGAAAAGGATGGACGATTGGGTCCAGGTGGCACCGTAGTGGAATATACTGGAGGGAGCACGGGAACATCGCTGGCGTTAATCTGTGCAGTCAAGGGGTATCGTCTTCGTATTGTTTCATCTGATGCATTTAGTCAGGAAAAACTAGACCACATGAGATCTCTAGGTGCAGAGGTGACTATTATTCCAAGCGAGGGTCTTGGAATCAGGAGAGAGCTGATCGAGAAGATGATAGAAACTGCACGGAAACTGAGTGATGAACCAGGTATTTACTGGACGAACCAGCTGAGCAATAAGGACAATGTGTCTGGCTATCTCCAATTGGGTGAAGAGATTTGGGATCAGGTGAATGGCCAAATCGATGCCTTTGTACATGTAGCTGGGACTGCCGGCTCCATCATAGGCACCTCCAACGCCCTGAAAAAACACAATGCAGATGTTAGAATTGTCGCTGTTGAACCGGACGAATCCCCAGTGCTGTCGGGAGGGGAGAGCGGTTCACATGACATAGAAGGCATTGGGATAGGATTTCTTCCACCCCTGTTGGATAGTAGTATAGTCGACGAGATTGTGCGCATTCCAACTGAAGAGGCCAAGGAGATGGCAAGACGGCTGGCAAGAGAAGAGGGACTCTGCGCAGGCACCTCATCAGGAGCAAATGTAGCGGCAGCAATCAGAATAGCCAAGAAACTAGGACCCCGTGCCACAGTGGTAACATTGCTGGTCGATTCGGGTGTCAAGTACCTAAGCACAGATCTCTACAAATCCAGTTAGTATGGACCACAGAACTGATACAAGATTCGAATTCGGAGAACCATTGAAATGGCTACGCAACCACTACTACAGCCTCCGCTAACGCTACACACCCTAATCACAAATCAAATCCTAATGCATCGATTTAGGAAGCCCTATCATATTTCTTATTTGCAATCCAGAACATGTTCAACGTCATGAATGCCATTCGTCTATCAAGAGATGCAATGATCCGGGTTCTAGCTTTCATTGCAATCTATACATTGTTTGGATTACTTATTCCACTTCAGGGATATTTTTCCCCAGGTTTTGCCATTGGTACAGTGATTACAGCTTCTCTCTATGGTTTTGTCTTGTACTACTTGAACACAAGCATCCCTTTGGGGAGAAAAGCTCGGATATTGATGACATGGATGGCTGTCTATGTGATTCAGATGTTTAATCCAGTTCTAGAGGGCATCTTTTTCACGACTCAATTTGTAGGGCAGCCAGAGTTGGCATTTGGAGCTGTTATCTTCGGACTGATTCTTACTCTACCTACAGCACTTGCAGCAGGACTCCTGTTCTATCCGAAGGGGGAGATTACAAGCTTTAATCAACTTAGAAGGGAATACATCACTGGATGGACTTCCTCACAGTTTGCGATACGATTCATAGTCGCATCTATGATGTGGTTGGTCATTTACTATACAATTGGTAGCATCATTGCCCCCCTAGTACTTCCTTACTACACTGATGGAAGTGTGGGCTACAATTTGGCGCTTCCTGCAGTTGAAATTGTAATTCTGCTTCAGACCATTCGAGGATTCATCTATGTTCTCAGTGTTCTCCCAATTGTCATATCAGTGAATCTGAACAAGAAAACGCTAGCAATCATACTAGTTGCACTTCTTTACATTGCGGGGGCCTTGGCTGTATTTGTCATTTCTGAGCAATTCCCAGTCTTCTTGCGAATTGTTCATGGAATTGAGTTGTTTGTTGATTCATTGATTGCAGGCATCGTGATTGCCTATATTCTGGGAAAACCCGGAGAATCAGTACAGAGATTGGATCAATAGGATTCTTTTCATGAAGTAAAACAGGCTGGCCAGGGCATATGCTACCTTCTTCATCGAAATTAGCCTCCATACCCTGAATGAAAATAGAGAGGGCGGTCAGCAATGAGAGACGGGTAATCCCCTAATACTCTATCTCACTGCCGCCTCTACTTCTTTCACGGTTGATTGGAGATCTATCCGCAGCTTCCGCTATGGACATCTTGTTAAAGAAGAAAAGGAAATTGTAAGCAGGTTTAATCTCACTTCATTTCAGAGGGTCAATAAATGAATAGAATGAATGCGAAGGTTGATGAATTTCTGAGTCAAACCAAAAAGTGGCAGGAAGAATTCGAAAGGTTGAGAAAGATCATTCTTGACTGCGGGCTGACAGAAGAATTGAAGTGGGGCAAACCTTGTTACACGTTTCAGGAGAGTAACGTAGTTTTAATCCATGGATTCAAAGAATACTGCGCACTTCTGTTTTTCAAAGGTGCCTTGTTAAATGATGCAAAGGGTGTTCTAGTCACACAAACGGAGAATACACAGGCGGCGCGCCAGATTCGGTTCACCAAAGTTCAGGAAATAGTTGAGATGGAACCTATCTTGAAAACCTATATCCATGAAGCTATTGAGGTGGAAAAAGCCGGTTTGAAAGTGGATTTTAAGAAGACTGTAGAATTCATGATTCCTGAGGAATTTCAGATGAAATTGGATGAAAACCCTGCACTGAAAACTGCTTTTGAAACGTTGACGCCGGGACGACAAAGAGCATACATCATTTATTTCTCTCAGCCCAAACAATCCAAAACTCGGGAGTCAAGGGTTGAAAAGTATATGCAGCAAATTCTCAACGGAAAGGGACTAAATGATTAGTATATTCGCTCAGCAGTGAGCGATGTGTAATCCCCCAATACTCCACCACCGACGCCCTTACATCTATTCATCTGAGATGGATAACTTGCATTGGATTGTTCGTACGTAGAACTATTGTCTTTTATTCGCATCAATCACACACAA
>JBHLND010000016.1:16876-22190 GCA_048937485.1 Promethearchaeota archaeon | reverse complement strand
GGATGTGATTAGCGAGCCACTAATTTCATAGATGTATGGTATCAAGGCAAAAATCAGGACAATTTCCAGTATTCCCATAATCAGCTGACCAACGAAACGTGGTTTTGCAACGCCTTTCTTCATTTTGCTAGAAACCTCCCCAAAGCTTGTTTACTCATTTCACAACGCATATTTAACTCGTTCTTGAAGCCCACACTTTCTCGATATGTTGTTACAAGCATTTCATTCGAGTTCCTCTTAGGCCATCAGTCTTCTGGCCGTGTTCGGTTAATTAGAGATTTTACCCAGCCGCGAAATTGCCTCTTCCGCCTCAACCATTATTCTATCCAACAACTCCTTGACAGTGGGAATATCCTTGATCAAGCCCACACCTTGACCACAAGCTACTACTCCGAGGCCAATGTCGCCTTCCCTGTACATCTTCTCTGCTTTATCTCCAGAGGCAGCCTGAACGAGCTGGAATAGGGCTGCTCCTTGAGCCTCCAGTTCGAGCACCTGCTGAGCCGCTTTATTGTTCCATATTCTGTGGGTATTTCCAATAGAACGTAAGGCTAGAGTTGTATCTGTTTCCTTTGCCTCAACAAAGGCTTGCTTGAGATTGTCATGAATGGGACATTCCTTTGTTGCCATCAGTCTTGTACCCATGATAACTCCTTCAGCACCTAGTGCCAAAGCTGCAGCAACACCTCTGCCATCTGATATTCCACCCCCCGCAATCACAGGAACATCTAGAGCATCAACTACTGATGGAGTCATTACCATAGTCCCTATGTCAAGAATCCCAGTAGCCCCGCCATTCTCATATCCTACTACGGTTACAATATCAGCACCTAGAGATGCTCCTTTTATTGCATATCTCACCCCAGCACACTTGTGGATCCATAGTGCGCCTCCATCTCTGAATTTAGGAACCAAGTCCTCTGGAGCCTTATGACCACTTGTTTCAATGATCTTCACACCCTCAGCCAACGTGGCATCTACATAATCCTCCAACTTATCCTGAGGCATTAGTGCGGGAAACAGATTGATGTTTACTGCGAATGGCTGATTGGTAAGAGACTGGGTCTTCCTAATCGCATCACGTAATCCATCCGGAGATTTGTAATTTGCACTTGCCAAAACAGCACATGCCCCAGCATTACTAGATGCTGCGACAAATTCCGGATTGGAAATCCTGGCCATCGTTCCTGCTATGATTGGATATTTGCATCCAAGCATTTCGGTTACTCTCGTTTTTATCATCTCGCTCACCCACACTGCTTTCCACCATTCACATGATTCCTACAGATAAATCTCATCATCAAATGGAAGAATCATGCATCAAGTAGTATTCCCATAATCAGTGAATCATGGTACTGCTTATTGTCAACAAGAGAGAAAGACCTCATTCTACCTTCGACTTCGAACCCAATCTTTTCATAGAGAAGTACAGCTGCTTTGTTCTCTTCTATGACCTTGAGCCATAATCTATGTACGTCTTGCTTCTTTGCCAAATCAACAGCAATTTCTATCATGGCAATGCCTAATTCAGCATTAATCTTCAGGTTTCAAAAGACAAAGTCTTGAGATCCTACTATCATTCGGTTTCGCACTCCAACTCTCCATGAATCATACCCTGACACCCTCTGACTTGGATATTGTGATTCAAATTCCACACAGTTTCATTCAAATGTTAGCAACATGTTGCTCCGGCCATGCCGTTTATATAAACTAGATTTATATGGAAACCTATGACACAGGACCACCTTGAACGAATAGAGAAGCTCTCAAGGCATCACAAGGACTATCCTGAGAAGGTGAAATGCCTAGTATCATATGACCAGCGATGCGCGGCAATAGAGGAGTTTCGGGAGGCGTTTTTGGATATTAGTCCGGAAATCTTCACAGCATCCATAAGGGCTGGAATTATGTTTTTTCTGCTGATTATTGACGATGCATGCGTTTGTGAAGTTCAGCTTGCTCTAAATGAACCAAGCCAGCCATTGGTGTCTCACCACCTTCGAGAGATGAAGAACGCGGGATGGCTTACAAGCGAAAGGCGTGGCAGATGGGCTTACTATGCCCTAACTCCCCAAAAAAGGGTGGGGATTGCACGTCTTCTGAGTCTACGAGGTGAGGAATAGACAATGGCCGTTGCGTTCATGGCTTCTCTTGAGCAATCTCCTGAAACATACGAGCAAGCATTTGATGCTGTACTTGAAGGACGCAGCAGTCAAATCATAGAACGAATTCTCAGTCTTGTTAGTCCCAATATGAGGATTTTGGATCTTGGATGTGGTCCAGGCAAGTTTGCAATAGAGGCATCTGAGAAAGGCGCTACGGTTGTTGGAGTCGACTCTAACAAGAATATGATTGCATTGGCGAAGATAAGGGCTGCAACATTGGAGAACGCTCCACATTTTATTAACGCCGATGTGCTAACAATCGGAGAGCGGACCCACTCAGCCAGTTCAGAGGTATTCTCTCCCCTTGATTCTGGAGCCAAGTTTGACCTCATTGTAAGTACATTCCTACTTTCAGAGATTAAACCTGTTCAGCGTGATCTTTTCATGAAGATAGCCAGGAATCTCCTCTCGGACGATGGAATTGTTGTCATTGCTGCTGAAACACTTCCTGAGTCATCATCAGATAGAAAGATTTTCTGGAAGAACAGAAGACAAGCCGAAAGGAACGCACGACGTCGACTTCCATTACCTATTAAGTCCCTTGAGGACATTGCTCTAAAAGCTGGCATTGCTGTTGAAGAATGCGAAAAATACGGTCCTGAAATCACCTATCTTGTCGGAAAGAAGGTGCCCGGTGAACTTCATAATGAATATCAGAACCGGTCTAAGGCATTCTTTGGAAGCAAGGCTAGAACAAGAATCTGGTACAATCACATAACTGGAGGCTGGCGAGGTATCCCAATCAAATCTGGTCTATACAAGGCCGGAAATCCCTCCTCGGAAAGCCCCATTGTAGTCACAGCCAACTACGAACTCACGTATTACACAGTAATGAGAGCATTGGCCAAGGATGACATCGATGCTTGGGTACTTGTCTGCGACACAGCTGGCATTAATGTCTGGTGCGCAGCACGTGGGATTCACTTCAATAGTGATGATGTTGTTCAAATGATACGTTTGACTGGTATTGCGAATCTGGTGAATCACAGAGAGCTCATTTTGCCACAGTTGGCAGCTGCAGGAATGGACCCGAAAGATATCCGAAAGCGGACCGGTTTTAGAGTTGAATATGGTCCGGTAAGAATTCAAGATCTTTCCAAGTGGCTCGAGCTAGGGAAGCCCAAACCCAAACCAAGAGAAATGGCAACGGTCACTTTTAATCTTAGAGAGCGGATGGAACAGACTGTGGCGCATGTACCATTTCTTTTTGCTGTTCTTCTTGGCAAACCGCTTGCTACTATCCTTGGAGCTATTGCACTGGTAACCCTGATGGCTTTAGGCATTCCTGTTGTTTTTGGATTGATTTATCCATTTACACTCCAAGTGGTTCTGCTCATAGGCGAGTTCGTCTTCGCGCTTGCAGCCAACGCACTAATTCTTGGTGTGCTGTTCCCCATTCTGCCTTCGAAGGGGAACTCCTTTTGGCGTCGGGGACTTGGACTCGCAGCCATAACATTGCCCTTTGCTGCCATAATCATGGTAACCATGGGAGTTCACTGGACCACATTTGTTCTGTGGATTGTGATTCAGTTTATCTTGGCCGTTTCCTTGACGATGGACTGGTCTGGAATGACCTCAGTGAGCGATCCGAAGGTGATAAGAAGAGAGTACCCCTATTTGATAATGACATTGAAAGCAGGAGTTTTCTTTATAATCGCGTTCAATCTTCTAGTAACAATCATGGGATGGTGATACACAGTGACAGTAGTTGTAAAGGAAACAGGTCTTGAATTGGAGTATGCCCCTGAACAATGCAGTCGCTGTGGAATGTGTCTTGAGGTCTGCCCATTCAATGTCTGGGAACTGCCTGAATCCGGACCTGCAATCATGGCAAGACCAGAAGACTGCACAAATTGCACCTCTTGTGCAAAGAACTGCTTGGGCGCGGCCATAACAGTCAAGAATATCGGTTGCGGATGTATATGGAATCAATCTGCAAGACGGGCGGGGAAAACCGATGAAGTAGTTGTGGGATCTAGCGATATACAGGGTTGCTCATCAAAGGAAAACACTTCCTGCGGTGGATGACTGCTCTTGCCTCATCTCTCGCTCTCTGAGGATTTTGTGAGATTTGGTGTAAGCTCCATACATTCCTCGTTCTCAATTCACTTGTGCGCTGATGCCGTCATATGTCGGTGGAAAAGTTATGCTCTTTCTGGTTCGTCTATTACCCGTGATAAGAATGGCTTGCATAACTGAACAATGCACACAAACAATTCAGGAACTTGATGAACCTGAACCCGCACATGTAGAGAAGCATGAGGAAATCCAGGTTAATCTAGAAAATGAAGAGTCTCGAAAGCTCCGAAAGCACTTGGAATATCAAAGGGCAGTAAAAGAGCTTGAGAGAAGAAAAGCACAGGCCCTCACTAACATGTCTCGTTTGTCATTTATTCGGTGACATACCTACGGTTTAAGAAGCGGCCCGTGCTTCCAATTCTTTTTGAATTAGAAGCATTCGAGCTACTTTGCTTCGCAACAGAGTCGAAGGTCTTCTCTCTTTTCCTTGGGTATGTGTCGAAACAGCTGAATGTGGGGCATCAATGCATTAATGATTTTGTTCTCAGCCTTTTTCAAGTGCTCCAGAAAAGTTGTTCTTGAAATCTTCTCCTTGGACGCAATAGTTTGAAGATCCGACCCTCGCGGATATCGGAAATAGCCTTGAGCGTAGGCTGTTTCCAAGGCATTCAGCTGCTTATCGGTTAACCCTGAAAAAAGAGCATCAGAAGTAAGCGTTAGAGAGCTAGCTATGTAGCCATCAAATGGAACTTTTCTTAGTATCTCCACATTGAAGTTTCCTTCTCTTAGTTGTGTGAGCAGCTTCGTCACACCTTCATGTCTGAAAGCGATTAAGCGATGATACTCCCAACCGTTCTCGTATGCAATTGGTGGAATGGATAGAAGACTTGGCTTGCCAAGGTAGCTGGCTACAGTTCCTGGTCCTGCGCAAGCACACATTCTGGTGATTACATGAGTGTTGTCACCATTATGTATTTCATCAACTATCTCGACTACTTTCGAGAAGTCCCTACGTATCTGCCCGTAGTCCTCCTTCCTCTGCAAGATCAACTCCATTACGTCGTGTGTGTCATTATAATTATGCCGCTATCACTGTTGCTCAAGCTGGGGCCCGAAAGAAAAATGAGGCT
>JBHLND010000016.1:0-16866 GCA_048937485.1 Promethearchaeota archaeon | reverse complement strand
TGATAGATCTTGACCGATGGATTCTCGTTAGTAATGGTGCCAAAGGGATTGTCATACTTTGCTCTGAATACAATTTCGAAGAGTGACATGGTAATTCCTATGCGTTTTCCCATATATGAACTCTACCGACACATGTCGGCAGTATGGCCCCATTCTATTCTTCTATGGCTCCACCTATGGCACGAAGGTGTTTTCGAAAGTCATAGTCCGGGTCGAGTTTTCTCTTGGTCAGAAATTCATCAAATCGTAGCTGTTCCCTCAGTGTTTCTCCACTTCTAACAGCATCTGCCTGGGAACGCTCCTTTTCCAAGAGTGATTCTGCCGTCTGAAGCACATCACTTACTCCTTTACTCGGGATAAAGAGCACGCCGTCTAGGTCTCCAAACACAACATCATCCCGTGTTACAAGGCACTCTCCAAATCGTGCTGACTCGAAAACATCAGCGCTACGTGAATCAAGTCTAAGAGGTCCCACAGGCCAAGATCCGTAGCTGAAAACTGGAAGCCCAAGCTTGAGAATCTCTGGAGTATCCCTATGTGTTCCCCAAATTGCAATTCCGCCCATGTTGCATGCAATCGCCTCGATTACAATCAAGTCGCCAATACAACCCTCATCAGTTCTTCCCTCATTATCCACAACCAGAATCTCTCCCGATTCCGTATCATTCATCGCCTCTAAGAATACATCAACACTTCCAAAGTGACGTACTGGCAACGCTTTCCCCGCAATACGACTATCCGAAAGGATTGGACGAATCCCAAAGGGAGCGACATTAAAGGATATATCCAATCGTATGCATGCATCAGCTATGAGGGGAGTTGAGAGCTTTGAGAATTGTACTGCTATCGCACTATTCTTCATAACGATTCACAGGCATCTCTATGACAATTGCATCTTAAGCATTCTACCTTACCGTGTCTGGTTTTTCAATCGAACTATTGCGTAAATATTTTTTAAAACCTCAAGTCAGTACTCAAGGAAGGTTAGGTATGAGAGATGAAGAACCATTGGACCCGTAGAGATTACAAGATTGCCTTCATTGGAGGAGTGCTTCTTTTTGTTGTCTATATGATTGGAGCATTCTGGGAATTGCTTGTTACACGTGATATGTGCATGTTTTACATGATTGGCTATTTGATGGCAACAGTCGTAGTTACAGCTATTATGATGACGAAAAGATTCGGAATAGGGCTCTTGGTCTTTCTGCCCTATGCAATCATTGGGCTACCTCTTGAGTACTACATGGAATGGGTCTTAGATCCTGTCCTAATCTCTCCCTTTGCAGCAGTTGTTTGGTCCATGATTGGACCAGTTGTCGGGCTATCAACAGACTTAACCTATCGCTTTATTCCGAAAACGGTTCAAGAGCGAGTACGTGGGCTAATTACTGGTCTTGTTCTAGCAGCGGCGCACTTTCTAATCATGCTTGGAGCACTTGCGTTTCTCTACGTAGACCCCGTCCCTGGTTTGGAACATTATCTGAATGCACTTGGTTTCACTCTTCCATGGTTGCTTTTGAATGGCGCATTTGGTGGCTACACTGCATATGCTCTATCACGAGATTTTCAGAATCCCTCTGAATGAGCAATTCTGCAGTAAACTGAAAATGGTCCAGAAACCATCCTGAAGACAATACTCCTTGGGAACTCAGACAACTATCATGCTTCCAAATTCGTAGCTCGGCGCATAGTCTTTGAATCGTATCCAACTATTTGCGGGTCAGTCGCCCTTTAAGGCCGCCAACAAACGAACCAATTGTCGCTTTTAGTGCGATTAATCCAGTTCTTATCCTATCTAATAATGGCCGCAGCTTCTCGCCGTAACCACTCTGATACAAGACCATCAAAATCACTAGGATAACCACCAAAGTCAATCCAACTACAAAAACGGCTGATGGGCTGAGTGGTTCGAGTGTTGTATTGGTTTGAGTTCCAGTAGTTGTAGTGATAGAAGAAGTAGTACCAGTGGATGTAGTGCTGGTGCTTCCTGATGTTGTAGAGGATGCAAGAATCCAGGCTGACAAGAAATGTCCCCTAGAGCAAGTTGCAGTGACTGTGAGATTGTCGCCACTCGAAGCGATTATTGTAAAGGTGTCATTAAGTCCGTAATTGAACTGCTGCTCTGGATAGGTTCGATTGAATTGGAAAACTCCATTCTTGAATACTTCAATTAGCTGGATGTAATGATTTTTCGGATTAGGAACCTCATGAGTCACATTAACAGCAAGTGTCTGTGTACTCTGATTGTACTCAAGATCAATCTCAGTTGGGGGTGTTGCATGTATAAGAGGCGCATAGAAAACTGTCAGTAAAAGCATGGCAAGAAGAACAACTGTGGTTATTTGAGGTCTAATCCTACATCTCATTAAAATACACTATTAGACTCTGAAATAAGTTCTAAGATAAGCATATTCCGAATATGTTTCTCGTGAAATCCAAATCTGTGTATTGAAGAGAATACCCGCCAAACAAGCTGGATTATTATGTCTGCTTGGAATCCACTCTTTCTCGAGACTTGCTTTTTGCAATGCTATGTGCACGACGAAGAGGCTCAGGATACCCATTAGTAGAGGATAGCTTGACAACTTCAACAGAAGTAGAGAGTGTGATATTGTTTCCCACTGACACGAAAAGGGGATTAGCTTTTCCTAACCAGACAGCTTTGCCAATTTCTTCTCTACCGTCAAGAATCGGAGCTTCATTATCTACTCGGTTTCCTATAGTGCCGATATGAAGCCGTTTCGCAACACCAATGGTCTGAGTCTTCAATATCACTCCAACATAAGAGGCCAGACCGAGTCTTCTGGGGTGAAGAATCCCATTTCCATCTATCATCACCGGCCCCGTTGCATCTAGGAGTTTCAAAAGATCAAGGATAATCGGACCTTCTCGGAGATAGAGATATCCTGGCACATAATCGAAATCCACCTCTTTGCTTACAGTCACAATTTGAACCCGCTTCAACGTTGCAGCATCCACCACTGCTGCACAACCAAATGCCAAAGACGCGCTGAAATGGACATCAACTCCAGTGACTACAGATCCATCAAAAGGTGGAATATCTTCAGTAACAACATGGGTTGCAAGATTGGTCTGCTCAATTGCTGCGTTCCTCAGAACCTTTTCTTTGTCCAGCATCTTCTCCTCTAGTCTTCTTTTCCTGCACTGCATCTATTCGCCCCGAAGAATTTTGCCCATCACAAGCATATTGTGATATTTCCCATCTGCTCCGAAGTAAGCATCGATTAGTTTCCCCTCTAACATGAATCCCAAATTCTTGTATAGGGCTACCGCAGCCACATTGTCTTCCACTACTTCAAGACCAATTCTATGCAATCCTTCCTCTCTGGCCATTGAAAGTCCCTTCTTGGTCATAAGAGTGCCCAATCCAACTCCATGATAGTCTTGATGCAGATAGATCCCCATATCCCCCACTCCCATCATTCGTTGATGAACACGTTTGAAGATAGCCGCATAGCCTACAATCCGTTCCTTATCAATTGCCACTAGGGGAATGAGTCTGTTCAAACTGCTCATCCAGCCGTCGATTCTTTCCTTTGTATAAGGCGGCATGCCCCACTCCAAGGCCTCATCCGAAAGAGAAGAGAAGAACTCCAGCAGACGATCTCTGTCATCTGCAGTTAGGAGTCGAAGTTCTATCTCCCTATTATCCTTCAATCTGACTATCCATCCTTCCATGATGTTTCCTCTCACTTGCTGAACTTGGATATTGCGGTCAAAATTCTCCCGGACATGTTATTGCTTCAACCTAAATTTGAGAAGCCCTAGTTGATACAGCAGTATCAATGTGATAATAGCAAGCAGGAAATCAAAGGCAGTTGACAAAATTAAAGCGCCACTCATTGATGGCGAATCAAGCATCTGCATGTATGTGAGAACTGGAAGAACAAGTCTTACACAACTTGCAGCAATTGGAATTGCAGTGTATCTCTCAAGATTGTATGACGCATGAATTTGAAGCGATCCAAGAGCAATGGCAAGTAGACCCATGGTTCTCCAATAAAGGGGAAATACAGGGATAGGAGAACCACCTGAAACTTCTATCACAATGTCACCAGCGACGAGAATCACTACCCCCATCAGCAGTTCAAACAGCCCTCCGATGAGAACAACGATTTTGAGAGTGCTGAATTTTCGGTCCTTCGCTTCCAAAATTCACACCATACAGCACCAAAACTCTCTCTTTGACATAAGCATTGCCCCGTATGCAAAGCGGCGGAGTGAGCTGATTGCGCTGATTTTTCGATTTTTCGAGTCAAACGGCATCAAAATCAGCCCTTATTTCTGAAATTCCCTGTATTTTCATCGCATAGAGGTTATGACCATGTACAATGGAGATGGCATTCGCGTATACTACTCTTCAAGAACGATAGGTGGCTTCAAAGGTAGAGAGGGCATGGGTCCTGTCTGTTATTCTTGTGAAAAGGCTCTGGGAATCAAGCACAACTATGAAACAATGGAGGCCATCCCATCAGAGGTAATGCCTCTAGTCTTTTCAGCTCATCTTGCATCAGAAGAACTCGGAATACGATTCAGGTTAGTGGATGTAAATCAATTAAGCATAATTCACAGACTGATTGAAAGTGTGAACGGAAAACCAGTTCCACGTGTAAGTATTGGAAAGGAGTTCATCACTGGCTGCTTGACAAAACAGGATATAATTGACTTTCATCGGCGAGTACGCGGGATTCCACGATAACCTCATTCCAATTTGTATTAGAGATTCCACGTACTAAGTGTTCACTGAAGAGATGCGGTATAAACCCGTTTTTTGTTGAGGGAGAGAATCATGGCTAGCAACTGAGATGCGGCCATATCTGCTATGGACTCTCTGATAACTGATCAACTACGACGCATCACTTCAGATGCCTTGAATCAAAAGCGATGAGTCAAGAATGTATTTATCTCACTAGGATTAGCAGAGAAACTACTGCTCTGCCAAGGGATGACAAGATGGTTAAAGCATTGAGGAAGAACAAATTCTTTGTAGTTGTGTTGATTACAAGCATGGTCTTTGCAGGAGTGACATTTGGCAACCTGCCAGCTCCTGGAATAGCAATGAGTGTCCAGACTATAGATGGAATTACATTCAATTTTGCCGACTATCGCTCCCTCAATAAAGATCAGATTGGTTTGTTTAATTACTTCGACGATCTCATCTCAGACAGAGCATACAATGACTGGAATGGATGGTATATTGACGGTCCTTTTTTGTGGACCCGGCACTACTTCAATGCGTTTGCCACGTACATTTTGTCTGCTCTATTTGAAACAACCCCTGGATACCGAACAACACTCTATCAGGATGTCGCTCATTCCCTGATCAAAAGGATGAATACCTCAATGGCCGAGTACGGAAATGACTCAATCGAATATTGGGAATGGGGACGCACAAGTTATCCTGATTACTACTACCCCGACCCAACTGATTCTAGCGGTCTATATGTAGGCGGATTTCGTGGCCCAGCTAATATCATGTGGACCGGCCATTACGCGCTTATGTTGGCTCTTTATGAAAGGAATTTCAACAGCGGCGAGATGACCGACGAGCTTGCATGGTACATCAACGACTGGAACACATCATTAGCAACGGATGGCTATGGAAATCCAAAAGAAGGCGGAATTTGGGGGTGTGGTCTCATCCCATGCGAACCACAGTTTGCTTTTGTCAACTGCAACAGTATTCCAATCTTCACAACAGAGCTCTTTGACAATTTGTATGGTACACTGTATATGGAGAGCGGCATGTGGAACTATGGGCTCAACTGGATTAATGATATAATGCAGGATGAACATGGCCTCTTTGCATATCTTACTGCTGTATCCCCGACCTTGGGATCCACACAACCTCCGGCTCCTGCCTATCCCTATGTGCTGAGTGATGAAAAGGGAGTAGAAGTGTCTGCTTATGGCACCTCTTGGGCATTGATGTTTCTCGAATATACCCAACCTGAGAAGACGATTGAAGACTATCCAAAATTCTTGGATGTGTATGGTCGAGATGTGTCGAGTGACCAGATGTACATGCTTGGTTCATATCATTATCCGGAAAAATTCACTGATATTCAAAGCGTACTTGGTAGCTTGTTCACCATGGCACTTGCGAACCAAAGAGGAGATCATCGCACAGTGGAACGACTCTGGAACTTCTGGCTTGGTGGAAGCAATCAAGTGTGGTCCGCAGATGGTAGAGCGATGCATTACGAGGATGGACTTGCCTCGCTCATGAAGGTTCTAGAGATGGTACTGACAGGTCTCTGCACATGGGGGACTATCCCCACCACAATGAGAGACCTTGCCGATGCAAGGCCTCTTGAGTTCTGGGATTACCCATACATCAGCGAAGCAAATGAGAACAAAATCTGGGTCTACCAAGCGGAGTGGGATCATCACAAGGATGCATTTATCCTCAGTATTGAAGTTGATCAAACTGCCACGCTGACCTTCAGCAATTTCGATGGAACCCCCACTGCCTATGCTAATGGCTTGGTTTTGCAGGAACTATCAGCAATAGGTAATGACTTCAGCCTTACACTAAGTCCTGGGATTTACAACATTGTAATCAAATGAGGTGGAAGTTTCATGAGTGAAGAAGAACCAATTGAGTCGGTTGAAATCTCAAAGGAGTCACTAGCTGAGAAACTTCAGTTTCAGAGTTCAGAAACTGCTCTCAAAACACTAGCCATTTCAATAATCGGGGCGTTTTTCTATTTGATTCTCGAGTCTATCCCATGGCCCTACGCTGCCATTGGCCTTTTTCCATTAGGCTTTATTCCTTCACTAGCACTTGTTGCTTCAGTGGGAGCAATGAGGGGTTCGCTGGCAGGTTTTCTGACAGGGTACTTAGGAACACTTCTTTTCGATCTGGTGCAAAATGGGGCTTTGATAGCATTCACACTTTATGGTGTCGCTATAGGAGCATTGGGTTTTATTGTAGGCATTGCCAGCTATGATCTTCCAACTGGTCGTTCATTGGGCAAGTTGTCTATCATGTCATTGATTGGGCTCGTATTCACGACTCTCCTTACAGTTGTTTTCGGATTGTTTGTTGAGGGCCTTGCTTCTCTTGTTGCAATAGCTTCCCAACTGATACCTCTCTTGACAAAAGGAATTCCCACAGTAGTTCTACTGACTCCTTTGATTGTGAGATTGCTGTACGAAGCGACCCTCTCTCAAGATGACGGCGAGCAGACCAAATGAACAAGGGAGGAGACTACCCCTCTTGCTCTTGGTCTAAGGAATTCGCAAATTACTCAACCAATCAGTTTAACTTCAGGTTGAGATATATCCTCCTTCACTTCAACCCCTGAAGATTCGTTTATCCTTACAGAACGAACGAGGTCTGAGAATGAGCAAGACTCTAAAATCGAACAAGTTCATTACTGTCGCGCTCATCGCTAGTATCGTATTGGCAGGTATGTCATTCGGGAATCTTCCTGGGCCTATGACATCAACAAGTATTCAGACAGTCAATGGTGTGACGTTCAACTCTGCTGACTACCGCTCTCTCACACTCGAAGAGCTAGCAGTTTTCAACTATCTCTCCGGACTGTTTGACCAGCCTTACGGTTCTTGGGATGGATGGTATCTAAAACCCGAATTCTATGGATTGTTCCATTATGTGCTGGCTTTCATGTCATACACCCTAGCCATGTATTATGAAACGACTCCCGGTTACCGAACGAGCTACTATGAGGAAATCTCTGACAATCTAGTCAGGAAGTTCAATACATCAGTAGACGAATGGGAGAATAACTCTATCGAGTACTTTGAGTGGGTTTACCCCTCAATCACACAGAACTGGACTGGCTACTACTACCCTGATACAATCAATCCAAATGCAGACGACTTGTACACTGGCGGATTTCGAGGTCCTGCCAACATAATGTGGACTGGACACTTCGCCCTGATGGAACTTCTTCATGAACGAAATTTCAACACCGGTGAGTTTGCTAATGAGATAACCTACTTCGTAGAGGATTGGAACAATTCCTTGACGACCGATGGTTTTGGTAATCCTCAAGAAGGCGGTATCTGGAAGTGTGGTCTCATACCGTGTGAGCCCTACGAAGTTTGGGTCCAATGCAACAGCATCCCCATTTATACTACTGCTCTATTCGATAATCTCTACGGTACTAATTACATGGGGAATGATACAGTTGAAGGAATATGGAACTACGGACTTAACTTTGCTAATACAGAAATGCAGGATGATAACAGCCTCTATATTGATGGCTACTTTGTTCAAGAACCGTTTGGGTATCAGCAACCAGCAGAAGGACCTCAACAGGAGTTCCCTGGAAAACGTCTATCGCCATTTAGGACAGACGGAAGTCTTAGATCTCGTGGATATGGTGTAGCTTGGTCCCTAGAGTTCCTTGATTTTCTCCAACCCGATGTGACAGATCAAGAATATCCCGTGTATCTTCAACAATATGGCAAGGAGATATCAGGTGATCAGATGTACTTTGTTGATTCCATGTATGATACCAACTACTTTGGCACATACGAATTTCTTGCCTGTTTATTTACACTGGCACTAGCTAAACAAGAAGGAGATTTCAACACCGTCCAACGAATCCAGAACTTCCTGTATTCTCTATACAACAAGGTTTGGTCCGCCGATGGCCGCCAGATGCACTGGGACACATCAGCTCTGGAGCCATTCCTCGAAACCAGTCTAGCATATGGCTGGATCTGGGGTGCCAATCCTGTGACACTGAATGATCTTGTGGTACCACGTCCAGCTGCATTTTGGGATTACCCATACATCAGCGCGGCTGACGATGAAAGCATATGGGTGTATCAGGCTGAGTGGGACTCGGAGAAAGAGGGCTTTATTCTGAACATCAAGGTGGACCGAACGGCAACCTTGACGTTTAGCAACTTCGACTCTCTACCTACAGCCTATTCGGCTGGTGTTGCGTTGAGCCCATTAGAACTGGTTCCAGGTAACGACTATACCCTAACACTCCAACCAGGTTCCTACTACCTGGTGATAATGTGAGGTGATTATAGAATGTCTGAAGAATCAACATCTGAATCCCCAGAAAAGACATCAGTCCGTAAAAGGCTCTACCTGCAGGACGGTCATAATGTCCTGTGGACTATCATCTATAGTCTAGTTGGAATAGGGGTGTTTGTCCTGTTGTCTATGATACCGATGCCGTATACAATGAATTCCTTGTTCAAGTTTGGCATTGCTCCTGCATTAGCAGTAATTGGTGTTGCTGCCGCGTTTAGAGGACCAATTGCTGGATTCCTCACAGGATACCTTGGCGTTGTCACTTATGACTTGGTCATTCGAAGCACTGTCATGACGATGACGCTGCCTGCAATTGGATATGGCATCATGGGGCTTATTGTGGGGTTGGCAACCTATAATCTCACTAATGGACGGTCGCTCATCAAATTGTCAGTTCTCTCTGCCGTGGGATTTGTCTTCACAGTCCTTATTGTAGTGGCGGTGAGTCTAACTGTTGAGTCTATTGCCACTCTTGTTGCACTTGGGTTCGTGATGCTTCCACTCATTACAGTGGGACTTCCATCGGTCATTCTTCTCACTCCAGTATTTGCGAGAGTTTGGCATGCTATCACGTCTAGGCCACAATCCTCGGATGAATAATCAAGCCAAGTGGAGAGGACCTTTGAGTCCTCTCTCTCCTTTTCTTTCTCTATTCCTCGGCAGATATTTAGGTCGGGCAATGAATTACCTTGAAAACCAATTGTCTGGGAGGACACTTGAATTATGGTATTCAATATACTTGATTTATTCGGATTTCCCGGACTTGATTTAGTCTGGGATGTAATTGCGTTTATTGTGTCGTTCATCTTGATACTGATGCTCGTACAGATTAACGCGGCAATCGAAAAGAGCGGCAAGCTGTCAACGACTGTAACAAGGAAGGTTATTCATACCTTTGCAGCTCCACTTTGGGTCCTTACTTGGCCTCTCTTCTCCGGAGGAGTCTTCAGTCGTTGGCTGGCAATGGTTGTGCCATTGATGTTTGTGCTGCTCTTTGTAGCCATTGGAACCGGGAAAATGGTCAATGAGGACTTTGTAGGCTCAATGTCCAGGTCTGGAGACCCTAGGGAACTCCTTGGTGGGACGTTGTACTATGCATTCATGATGGTTGTAATCGCTGTACTCTGGTTCTACGTGCCAAATGTTGGAGGGAATCCTATTCTTGCAGATGCAACTCCGCTCGCCTTGATCGTCTTTGGTTGTTTAGCAGGTGGAGATGGATTTGCAGATGTTATTGGACGTAAGTACGGCGGGGAGAGAAAATTCGGGATTGGCGGAGCCGAGAAGACAGTCGCAGGTACAATTGGGATGTTCATTGGTTCTGTTCTCTTCAGTACCATCTTGATATTCCTGTTCTCGATTGAGGTTTCCGCTTTCGTACTAGCCGACTTGCTGATTCCGATACTCATTGTAAGCATCGTAGCAACCATAGTTGAGGCTTTTACACCAAAGGGCTTGGATAACCTCACAATCTCAATCGCAGCCATTGTGGTGTGCCTGATACTTCCATTTGTTGGACTCTGGCCATTTCCGCCATTCACTCTGTTCTAAGACCCTTGCAGTGATTGATAATGACTAAGGACCTGACTGTCATCAAACTTGGCGGTTCATTGCTGACCGACAAGAAGAAGCCGTATACGTATCGAGAGAAGATATTGAATGCAGTCGCCCGAGAGATAGGAGAATGTCTTGATGAAGGCCTGATTCAATCCTTAATTCTACTACACGGCGTGGGTTCATATGGCCATCCGCCAGTTCTTGAGCATAATCTGCACAAGGGCTTCCTTGGCCCAGAACAGCTACTCCCCCTTTCCAAGACACAAGAGAGCGTAGCTACGCTTCGTCATATCATCGTCAAAGAGCTCCAAAATGCTGGGATTCCCGTATGCTTGATGTATCCCTCCTCTATGGTTACTGCTGAGAAAATGAGAATGACGAACTACTTCCTAGATCCTCTCAAGGGATTCGTTTCGGTAGGAATGGTTCCACTCCTTGGAGGCGATATTCTCATCGATTCTGTCATGGGATGGAGTGTGGGCAGCGGTGATCAGCTAGCTGTCATCATTGCTAGCGAGTTTGGAGCGAAACGACTCATCTTTGCTTCCGACGTGGCTGGAGTCTTTGAAAGCGATCCGAAGATTAACCCTGAAGCCACCCATATCGAAACAGTCGACTTAAATCAGCTTGATGCCACCCTCGAGCAAATGGGAACGTCCGAAGCAGTAGATGCAAGTGGAAAAATGAGGGGAAAACTGAAATCCCTCACGCCCGCAATACCTGCAATCAAAAAAGGCCTTGAAGTCGGTCTTCTTTCGATGATGGAGTATGGCAGTCTGAAAACGTACCTTCAAGGAAGACCAACCGCAGCAACACGTATAGTAGTAAAGTAGTCCTTACAGTGGGGCTGAGCAAGCCCCACTCACCTCCCTTTTCTTGCCTAGATTCGGCCGACAGACTATGTAATGCACTCTTTCTAATCTATCAGGAAAGAAATCAACTAGATGTCTGCGTAACGTGATGTTGGACACGTTTCCTAGCAGCAACTTGCTCAGTGAAACGGCGCAGGCAAGATTCATAGACTCCAATCCACTATGATGAATACCATTTAGAGAAGGAAATCGCGCATTTGAGTCCAAGTTTCCTGAGGAGTGAGGTCTAAGGTCTTGGTTGACCCAGCAGAAGTCGAACCACCAAGATATGCAAGAGACCGTGATGTCT
Organism: Promethearchaeota archaeon; assembly: GCA_048937485.1. Taxonomy (GTDB): domain Archaea; phylum Asgardarchaeota; class Thorarchaeia; order Thorarchaeales; family Thorarchaeaceae; genus SMTZ1-83. The sequence goes on along the minus strand of JBHLND010000016.1, from coordinate 5,102 downwards.
TTCACGATAAACAGGGGAGAGTCTATGTAGCAATGGGTCACATTCAGCCCAGGGAGAGATTTCTCTCATTTCTCAAATACATTCCTGACTCCTTGGGACGATGGAGGACTAAGGACGAAAGATATCGCAGGCTTTTCTCCAGTGGGTCAGATGATGTGGGCAAAGGTAACCGGCATGTACCACCTGAGTTTCTCCGAAAGGACAAACACTTCAGAACAACACTTGTGCAGGTACCTAGAGGGGACGTAGCGAAATACTACATGCCAGAACTGCGTCTTGGGGAAATTCTGGAAAGGGGACCTCTCGACTCCCTAGAAACTGATGCTCTAGGACTAGCCACTGCGCTAAATGAAACCCTTGACATTCCCTTTGATAACCTTGGATTGGCAGGAAGTGTTCTTTGGAAAGCACACGATCCTGACCAATCCGATGTGAATCTGAACATCTATGGCCTTGACGAATCCTGGAAACTCAGCAATAGATTCTTCGAGGTCGTAAGGCAAAATGAACATGTAGAAATGAGGGAACTCAATGAGTGGGCATTAGCAATGTCCCGTTTGTTCTCAAGGATTCCTGCTCTTACACCAGCAGATACGCGTCTCTTATTCTCACGAAAGAAGCTTTTCCACTACAAGAGCCGACCAATAGGAGTTGCTTCAATACTACGTCCTGATGAATACCCGATACGGCATGGGAGCGAGTTCTATACTCCAATTACCTCCATGCCAATTCGAGTCACAATGGAGATTCAAGATGACCGATATGGACTTTTCATGCCTGCATTATACACCGGCGAATCAGAGAGCATTCCTCTGATAAAGGGAGAAAAAGCTTCTCGCATCATGCTTTATGCAGGTACTTTCAAGGGTTTGGTCAAATCGGGTGATCAGGTGGAGGTGTGCGGTGTCTTGCAGCGTGTCACTTCCCAAAGAAGAGAGTTTGAGCCTTTCTATCAGATGATGGTTGGTACTGTCGGTTATGAGAGGAAGGAATATCTCAAGATTATCAAAGCCAGCTGGTAAATAATCTATATTCCAGTACTATCGCAACTATCTTAGGGGATTCTCTCGGTTAATTCTTACAATGTCATCCGAAAGGCCGTACGTAAAAGTTCCTGCTAAATCTGGGGAGAACATCCGAAAGACCCTCATAGAAGTAGGATTCCTTGACATTGGTCATCGCATCATAGCAGAGGAGGGCTTTCTGTATCTCCCATTAATAGAAACCATGGAGTATGAAGATGCTGCAAGACTGCTAGAAGTAGCCACACTTGAGATAGGATCCAGAGGTTTTCAAAAAGTGAATGAAAGCCCAAGTACTCTCTCTGAAGTACTCACTGATATTCTCAACCAAGAACAACTTGAGATTCTGCCAAGGGCATATGACCTTGTAGGCGATATTGCAGTACTTGAAATTCCCGATGAACTTCTGGAGTTCTCTAATCGGATTGGCTCTGCCTTTCTTCAGATTCATCCAAGTTTCTCAACAGTCTTGGGAAAGAAGGGTGCAATCGCAGGACTCTCAAGAGTAAGAGAATATTCCCTACTCGCAGGAGTGGACAAGACGGACACAACTCACATAGAGTATGGCTGCAAGATAAGAGTCGATTTGGCAAAGGCATACTTCAGTCCAAGACTTCTTGAGGAACACCATCAGGTTGCAGAGCAGGTCACTGATGACGAGTCCGTACTCGACATGTTTACAGGTGTAGGTCCCTTTCCATTGCATATCGCAAGAAGATGCGGTGCCAATGTGATAGCTCTTGATATTAATCCAGATGCCATCACCCTACTCAAAGAAAGCCTGAAGATCAATAAATTGGTCGGCAAAATTACGCCTATTTGTGTCGACGCTCGTGAGTACATTCAAGAAAATCTCGGTCAGGACGTGAATCGAGTTATAATGAATCATCCCTCAGGAGCTCATGAATTCGTCGCAGATGCTTGTCATGTACTAGTGTCGGGTGGAATTCTGCACTACTACGAGTTCTTGGGTGGTGACAATCCCGAAGCAATCTTCAAAGACAGAATACATCAGCTTGTGGAAGAAGCAGGTCGTAAGGTTGATGCTATTTCTAGAATCAGGCGAGTGAGAGATAGTGCACCATACGAGTATCAAATGGTAGGTGACATTAGGATTCGCTAAGAAAATGGAGTTCACATTCCAAAATTGCTTCAGGATTCTTCAATTGCTGTATGAATGATCGCTTTAGATTTGAAGCAGCCTTGTCTGCATTCACCATCAAAGTTCGTTCACATTCGAATGAGCTTTTTCGGACAACCATGCTAATCGAGTCCGAATAGGTGAGACCGGTGCTGCCCCATCCCCGAATCTCCTCATCTAGGCCATCCACCGACATTTTGAGAATAATCTGAGTTGTCTTGCTAGCCGCCAGCAACCTCAACTCATCATCCAGTGAGCTCAGGGTCCGGTTCGCACCAACGCCAATGATACATGTACCGCGTTTTGTAAGGCTTGTTTCGGTCGTAATCTCAACAGTCGTTGTGTGCTCGCCTATTACATTCTCATGTCCATATGCCTGAAAACACACTCTACGCATAGTATCTGATTCACTGCCAACGCTTTTATCATTGCACGTTGCTGATACCATTGATTCCGATGTCTTCTAATCCCTTTGCCAAGGAGATTGACTACTTAGTTGAGCGGCTTAAACGAAGGGGATATATGACGACAGAATCTATGGAACGAGCTTTCAGAAACGTCCGACGCGAGGAGTTCATACCCAAAAGTGCCAGAAACTATGCATATAGGGATACGCCGTTATCAATAGGACATGGGCAGACGATTTCTGCGCCACACATGTGTGTAATTATGTGCGAAGGTCTCAATCTCCAAGAAGGCCTCAGGGTTCTCGAAATCGGGGCAGGATCCGGATATCACGCAGCACTCTGTGCTGAAATGGTGGCTCCTGCTGGCACAACGAATCCAGGTCATGTGTTCACCGTAGAGATAGTAGATGGACTAATCAAGTTTGCAAAAGACAATCTCGAACGCGCTGGCTATTCTGATAGAGTGACTCTCATTCATGGTGATGGCGGGATCGGATTACCAGAAGAAGCCCCATTTGACCGGATTCTTGTAGCTGCAGCAGCTCCAACTATTCCCACTCCCCTAGTGGAGCAACTTCAACCCGGCGGGATAATGCTGATTCCAGTAGGCTCTCGCGGATTCTACCAGGAGCTTATGCTTGTGGAAAAGGACTTGGAGTCGAATATCAAGAAACGAAGTTGGGGGGGAGTCGCATTTGTACCCTTGACTGGTGAATATGGGCATTAGTCCTATTTTGCCAGATGAAGCGGTATGAGCGTCAAGGTTATCGAGTCATCATCTTTGAGCTTCAGTCTTTTTCTCAGATTGAAGGGCGAAATCACTTCTAGTATATTTTGTCCGTGGTGAGTTCTTTGAGCAATGACAATCGCTCCTTCAACCTTATCGTCGACAAGGACCCGGTAGCATACAACATCACCGAAAGTTCTCCCTTCATGGGTAAATCCTGGTACTATCAATGGTGGTGTCTGCTTCAGTCTATTCAGCGCCTGACGTGAGCCTTCATCTCTTATCCTCACATTAAGGGTTCCAGAAAATGGTGTGAATCCTAACGCTGATTCAAATCTTGAGGAATACATGTCCACATAGTATGCCCCCTCTCCTAAGCCATGCACAATTGATCCTCTGATAATAATCACATCTTCGCGGGGCGTGAAAGCCAGTTCAAGCCCGGATCGCACTTGTCGTAGTTCTTTTCGACCCTTGTCTGTTATCTCCACAATCATGCCATTTGCAGTATGAATCCTTGTGATATACCCCTCTTCCAAGCAGTATGTTATTCTTCTCGATGCAGTTTGCTGACTTACCCCAAGAAGCTCGCCTACTCGACGAGTAGTTAGGATTGCCCCTCTCTGCATTGCTCCTTCTTGGGCTAAAACGTATAGAGTGAACCAAGTTTCTGGAGTAATCATCATCATTCATCTCAAATTATCTACTATTTCCTTGGCTCTCTTCGAAGACCTTTAGCTCCTTTATCAACTTAGCCTGCTGAATCGCAGACGTGAGATCGCCTCGAGTACGTTCAATTATCGATCTGGCCACATCGCACTTTCTTCTCAAATCAGGTACCAGTGCATTTGGAAAGTCGAATGTTCCAAGTTCATCAAGTATCTCTTCCATGAACTTCAATAGCAAAGCAGCGCGCTCAACATCATCATTGCGGAGGGAATCCAATACAGCTCTTCTCAGCTCGCCAACAGTGTCCGCCAGACCAGTAAGGAATGCTCTTGAGGGAGTTCCATATTCCTCTGGAGGTTCATAGACGCCATCCCTTAGCAGTGAAAGGAGATTTGCGGCTTCTGTTAATTCTTGATACGCAGTATCCAAACTTCGAGACGACATTAGGAACTTGCTATCTTTCTTTAAACTGGCCGCTTCACCCACTGTTTCCTTGGCTTCTGCTAACAATCTAGCTGCGTCTTCATAATTGCCCCTGTGGGCCTCCTTGATAGACTCGCTGCATTTTCTTACTGCAGCTCTGGCTAATGGCAACACGCTCTCACGTACCGCATCATCCTTCTCTATCTCTTCTCGAAGTGGTTGAAGTATCTCAGAGAGTTTCATCTTTCCACCAACCAATCTCTCAAACTATCTTTCCTTTCTTTTTTCCGCTAGAGAGTAACACTACTCTGCTTTCAATCTGTTCATCTTGAAAGTAGTATCCAGTAAGGTCTGCAAGCTTATCAGAGAATGCACGGATGTCCCTATGCGAGGGCGCATTTGAGTTTGCGAGTCTTCCCCGTGATGAACCCAAGAACATGTATCCCTTTACTTCCACGAAATCAGGTTCCCCCCTTAGAATCATATTAGCATACTCTCTGGGCTCGTGCATATTCAGTCCTGCAACCATAGTAAGACGGTTTACTCTCCTGCCCGGTAATGACTGAAGTAGCTCCTGTGTTTCTAGCAGTTTGGCCCAACTACCGCGTTGAACGGGTCTACAAAGAGCCTTGTATGTTTTCTCATCAGGGGCTGCAAGAGTAATGTACAGCTGTGTAGGCTGTGCAATCGATTCCAGTATATCCGGCCTTGTG
>JBHLND010000220.1:0-5155 GCA_048937485.1 Promethearchaeota archaeon | reverse complement strand
GCGGCACACTGTATCCAGCTCTTCGCAGACTTGCCAAGAGGGGTCTTATCAAAGGCAGAAGGGTTCGTCAAGAAGATCGTCCAGACGCCATAGAGTATGAACTTACACAGCGGGGTGAAAAGGTTCTCACTTGCACGCTCCAACACATGGGAGGGGAAATGCATCTGCAGGACCGTTTTTGGGGCTTTCTTGGAGAGGCGGCAAGAGGAGAAACGGCGACCATCCTTGTCGACCATGCGAAGAGGCATAGAAGTCCAATTGCATTTGCAGCCTTAAAGAATGCAGACTGGTCACCGCGATGGTTCGCCAAGAGAGAGGACTTCCTGCGGGAGTATCGCGACTACCTCCGGGGGGAACTGAATTGGGTCAACCAACGATTAGAAGAGATTGAGAGCAAAGATGACGAATGGGAGGTGAAAACTCAGTAATGTGCAAACCGGATTCACGAATGAGGCATGGACATGGTTTTGGATGGATGCCTGGACTCTTTGGTTTCATGGACTGCGCTCCAGGTTATGAGAGCAAAGAAACCGCCGTCAAGCGTCTTGAGGCCCTTAAGTCACATCTTGAAGACAGAATCAAGCAGATTGACGAGAGGATAGCAGAAATCCAGAATCCTGTTGAAGGCGAAGAGGTCTAGAAGACCTTAGCTCGGGACTTCCACATTAGCCGTCGAGGCCCCAACATCGCCTTCCCAAGTACAATTTCCTTTTTCCCTTTTATTTTTCTTTATGCGCCAATTACATTGAATTGAAATGTAGCTGCAAAGATACTCTAAGTGCAACATACAAGGGATGCTTTATCTAGCGGTTGAATTTCGAACCAATTGTGAAAATCATCTCTTGGAATGTGAATGGCATTCGTGCATGCATGAAAAAGGGACTTCTTGATTTCATTAGGCAGGAGAACGCAGACATCTACTGCTTTCAAGAAACCAAGTCTTCGCCAGATATCGGAGATATTGCCCCTCTTGAATTGACTGACTATCAGCAATTTTGGCATCATGCTGATAAACGAGGTTATAGTGGAACAATGATGATGACTCGAATTGAGCCGGCGTCGGCGTTTCGAGGCATCGACAGGAAGGGCTTTGATCAAGAGGGGAGGACAATCACACTTGAGCTCGATGACTTCTTTCTTGTGAATGTGTACTTTCCCAATGCAGCAAGAGAACTAGCCAGACTTGATTTCAAACTGGAATTCAACAGACGTTTCGTCAGATTCATTCAGAATCTAAGGAAGAAAAAACCTGTTATCCTAACAGGAGACTTCAATGTTTCTCACAAAGAGATTGACATTGCCAGGCCAAAGGAGAATCGAGGACATGCTGGGTTTACGGACCAAGAACGAGTGTGGCTTGACCGGCTTCTTAAGAAGGGGTATGTAGACACCTTTAGGAAGTTCACCCAGGAAGGCGGACATTACACCTGGTGGTCGTACCTGCACAATGCCCGATCAAAGAATATCGGATGGCGACTGGACTATTTTGTGATCAGCGAAGAATTGTTGCCAAAACTGAAGAGAAGCGACATCCTTAGTGATGTACTTGGGTCTGATCATTGTCCAGTAAGGTTGCTAATTGAGTAACATCCAGAGAATGATTGCATGACCAGATCGAGTTCAATTAAGAGATCATTGGATCCACTCATCAAGAGTCATGGTCCTCAATGCATCCTCTTCTTCCCAAAGCTGCTGAATCCTTTTTGTGCGCTTCACAAAATAGGAAACCTGCTCAAGTCGAAGATCAATAGGATTCACGGTTTTATCAGGACGATGGGTCACTCCGTAGGGACGGAGTGAGATTGCCTTCATTTCGTCGACTTGCTTGTAGGCACTTCCATCGAATCCGAATACTGGTCGAATGCTATCAATGTAGAGATCCTGGTAGGAAACTTCGATTACAACTTCTGGCTTTATCCAAAGATACCCATCTTCTTCATAGAGTGGTTCAATAATGTCCAGTATGGGCGAGGACGGCGGAATCTGAGAGCCATCAGCAATATCCACAAACTCTTCTTTCTCAGTCATGAGAGCAATCTTGGCGCCCAGAATTGGTCCATCTGTATAGCTGATGCTGCCCCCGCACAAGGGGCAAGTAGCCAGGTCTTTTGCATACATATCCCAACTTCCGGTCCCATTCTTAAGACGCAGGTTGTCCTTGAACCACTCTTCCTCTTTGACAAGTCCCTCTTTCACGAGTTTCCTGAGCCAAAAGGAATCAAACCTAATCTCACAATTATCGCAGACAGGACGTAGCTTTTTTTTCCGCTCATGAATACGGAACGCGAGTATCACAACATCCAACGTATCACGGTACTTCAGCTTGTATCTTTGGCCGTCGTCAAGATACAGAGCAAGCCCTTCGAAACCTCTCTCTTTGATGAACTCATTCCAAAATGATTGGACTTCCTCTTGATGTTTCTGAAGACTATCAGTGAAAGTCAAGTGATCCGATAGATGAACAATGCCTCCGTCGCACCCCGACGGGAGGGCAAAGTCATTTCGCAGTTTGCTGAATCTATCAAGAGGGGTCCCTGGCCTTTCCAAATCGCCCGATTTCTTGACTACAGCATAATCAAAGACTGCAAACCTTATTCGTTCCACATCATCTAGGGAACGAGGATTCTTGATGATGCTCATGCTTTTGCTGAACTCTGTCATATACGCCCTATCTTGAATCATTCTGACAACGTAAGTTTCGCCAATGAACGCAATCCCCCGGTTCTGCCTAAGATGAGTATCAAAGTACTTGGAAACAGGATGTTCCTTGTTCGGTCCAAGTGAGAAATAACATCGCCCTCGGGGGTTCCACGCAATATACCTCTCCTTCTCAACATTCCATAGAATGACAGAAAGCATCCCATTATACTTCACCTGAACAACGCCACTCCGCTCAATCGGGAGCTCCGGAACGACATCCCTCTCTGAAAAGCCATACTGCAACATTCCAGGTTTCACTTTGTGGAGTGATGCGCAGAAATCCCGCTCTTTTGTACCGGATTCGAAGTGCTCCTGTCCGAAGAACTTCTGATTGAGTTTCATCGTTACCCACATCTACTTAGCCAAAACCGTCTAGGTTGGACGAGACAATCCTAGTTTGTGTTTCCAAGCACGCTCAATCTTCCTTTCTCGATTAAAGTGGGCCATCTCTCCTCGACTATGTTTTGTCTTTCCTGTGCCTATTACATATCCATAGAAAACCAACAGAAAAACAGCAAACAAGATGCCAAGAATGTCACCAGCCATAGCAAAGCCAATGAATCCAATAACTAATGAAGTGATCAAGGTCCAAAGACCAGAGAAGAAGAAGAGCAATTTGCGTTTCGATGGTGAAGCTAGTAAGAAGGATTCGTAGTCTATCTTCAGTGTTGGTTCACGGAACTCATCGAAACACATCGCCTCAAGTCTTATCCCTAGAGCATTGCCTGCAATCAACCGCCCATATGGATAAAGGAATGCGACCACAAAGAACAAGCCAAAGAATCGGATGATGACAGCGATTACTTCTGTAAACCCCCAAGTTGATATAGAGAAATAGTTAACTGGAGTTCCCAAGCCATATAGAAAGCCAAGGAATGCAAGGAAGCCACAGATTGTTTGTAGTGCAAGAAAAGGACCTATGCGGTAGGTTCTCCCTCTGTCTATTTTGAAGAGCATGTTTCGAATTTGAGTTGCTTTCTTCACTTCTGAGATATTCGGATTGGGTTCTCTCTTGATTTGCCGAACCATCTTCCAGAATCTCTTCCTTGTATCACTGGAAACTTCATGCTCCTGTTCCTGAATCAACTCTTGGATTCTCTCAAGTTCATCCAATCTCGATGACAAGTCACTCTCTCCTGTCATAGTACTGCAAACATGTTTGCACCAAATGCATCATACCCAAGGAATTGAACACAAATAAGAAGCATTGCATTCGAAGGTTCCCTGTATTATGCTTTCCACAGAAAAATTTATTACTATTCTATTAGTAGAATAGTGTATATTATACTGGTGGAATAGATAATGGAGAAAGTAGACCATAAGAAGGTGCTCAAGGAATTCTACAAGCCCTCAGCCAAAAAGCCCACCATTGTTGATGTGCCTGAGATGAACTTCCTCATGGTAGACGGAAGAGGAAACCCCAATACATCGCAGGAGTATATTGATGCTATGGGAGTCCTTTATCCGGTAGCCTATACTCTCAAATTCAAACTGAAGAAAGAGAGAATCCTTGATTATACAGTCATGCCTTTGGAGGGCCTTTGGTGGATTGAAGGAGAAGGTTCCTTCTTTGACACTAGCAAGAATGATTGGAGCTGGACCTCTATGATCATGAAGCCGAGGGAGGTAACTCTTGAAGCTGTTGCAGAAGCGATTGAAGAAGTTAGAGCGAAGAGAAACCCCTCATCTCTCTCAAAGCTCAGATTTGAAGTATATCATGAAGGATTGTCGGTCCAGATAATGCATATTGGACCATGGGCGGAAGAGGCACCTACAATTGAAAGAATGCATAAATTCGCAGAAGACCAAGGATATAGTCTACGAGGAAAGCACCACGAGATCTATCTAAGTGACCCAAGACGTACGGCTCCAGAGAAACTGAAGACTGTGGTTCGACAACCAATAAAGTAGCACTGAGCTACAATTTCCTGGGGCTTCGGGGAGGAATCATCCCCTCTTCTCTCCTAGGAGCCGCCACCTACCAACCAAAATCGCAGTATAGCAATCCTTCAGATTTATGTTTCGCAAAGACTACGCGCACTAGGACTTGGCTTAATCTTGATAACTGATTTCGTTTGAACAGATGCATTTCACTAAGCCAGGAATGTCATATCAGCTTTCGAGAAGTTAGAATATGCCCTCTTCTGATATCTCTTAGCTAGCTCATCTGCATAGAGCTTCATCGCAGAGAGCGCAGCTGAACCGCCTATTCCTTTGTCGAAGGCCATTACTAATTTCCATGCGGGATCTTCGGAACCCGGGATATGTGTACGAAGATAACCCAAGCCTGTTGTCCAATCCTCATAGAGCTGTACGAGTTCGGCCTTGATTCCAAGTTGGTTCAACATTCCAAAGTACAGCTTGGCACGTGATAGCATTGTCAAGGGATCCCGTCCCTTTTTATTTGCGGCATAGGTAATACCATCCAACTCGAGTGCTTTACCTCCAATTAGCG
>JBHLND010000219.1:0-5156 GCA_048937485.1 Promethearchaeota archaeon | reverse complement strand
TTATCGAGAGTCTGGATTCCGTGATAGGAGCAAGCAGCTTCTCAACTGCGGACACTGCATTAAGTGCCGCGATTGCTGAGCGCCCGGCCGCAGAAGCTCCCTCATTGCCAGATTCAATCACTGTTCACAACAAGGCAATGGATATGGAGCTTGCAACAATCAAGGTAGAAGGCAATGAACTCAGAATCATCCCTGCATCACATGCATTGTACGACATTAAACGTGGTGCATTTGCCAGATTCTTTGTAGAGCGAATACTCGGTCAATTCCAGCAGCAGGATCGCCAGAGGGTAGAAAACGGCGAGATTACTTGGGAAGAGGCATTTGACTTTGAGGTTGTGGCTGAAGATGGCATCTTGCAGGAAGTAGTGATCAAGAACTTCGGCACAGAAGACCAATTGATGGAGATACAACGTACGCTGCGATGGGCCCTGGAAAAGACATATAGAGCACGTTGACGTTGGGCGCGAAATCACCTTACCTCCTCTTCCATTGGACAAGTACTTAAAACGAGAATTTGTGGGGTTCTTAATAGCTTAAGGGTCTAGGAGTGCCTCAGCATTGACGCACGTCGATAGAAACATGGTTGCGAATCCGCAAGTGGTTGTTGGAATTGTTAGAGATGCCCACGAGTTCTATGCCGGCATTGGAGAGGAGGGTATCGACGAACGCTACGAGATTATGGCGCTTGACTTAATTCGAAGATATGTCTTCTCAGAAGGAGTGCCCAGAGAAGTAGATTCTTTTTTCAGCTCTGTTCTTTATGTGGTTTCTAGACATCCTTGGAGTCATCCCAATCCCCTAACTAAGACGGAATTTGCCGAGAGGTGTAATGTAAAAGAATCGAGTATTGATTGGTATACTGACAGTATCATTGGCAAGCTAAACTTCTCTGTGCTTTATGACACAAACCGACTACCATTCTTCATGGACCCCCAAGGAACCATTGCTAGTGTCATTGATTCTATCGTGAGAGCCAGTGTTGGAGAGGAAGTGGTTCGCAGTATTGTTAAGGGCGGTCTTGTTTCTCCGAATGCACTAGCAGAGAAGATAGTGGACCGTCTCTGCAATGTCGTTAAGATAGTCCCAGCTGCTTTTGAAGAAGAAATTCACAATCTAGTACAGCGTAAGATTGAGGAAGAAAGCAAACGATTGCTTGACCAACTCGATGGCCAATAGGTGAATACTACGTATTTTCTGGTTGCAGAGTCACCTCTTCGACAAAACGTTTGCCCGCTACGACCTGATCGATCGAGTGGACCACCGCGCCTGCTTGCTCAAGTACTTCTTTAATGGTATCAAATTGAAGATCGTCGCCTTCAAGCGTGATGGTTATGGACTCAGTGTTAGCGTCCACTTCCTTGACAGTCACATTTACTCCATTGACTCTCTCGTCTCTGTTTAGCATGAGAGCCAAATCAGTCAGCCTCGGTGTGTGAGGCTTCAGTACATCTAAAACAATTCTCCTGATGCCATGCGGCAATAGGTTCATACCTCGCGATCCAATTCTAAGACCGGTATTTCACTCAATCTGGTCCTGCAACCCTTGTTAAACCTTACTGCAAGGTCTGTCTGCGGGTTTTTCACGATATAGTTATGCCTCAAAGACTGAGGCAACGCAAACGCGCGTTAATCCTCGAATTCATTCTACCTGCCCTAATGCTTATATCACCTAGATAATATGATGAAGTGAACCTCTCAGAGGTTTCGCCGGGAAAGGTAAGGGATGCTTGCTTGAAACAGGATAGACTTACTCAACACACAATTGACACCTCCACCCAACCTGCTGTTTCTCACAAGAGCAAATCCAAGAAAAGGAAGAAATCCACACGAGGCATTGAAATCAATCTCTCCGACTTCAAAACACATCCTCTCTGGGATATTCTTACTGAAACTGCTCAGCGCAATCCTATGTATGCAAACTTACTTGGATACACCCGGGACATGATTATCGCAAAGAATCCAAATATCACACCTCAAGAGCTGGCGACAAAGCTCTCTGTTTCGCTAGGGGAATCCCTGATAATCCTTGATGATGTCAAGTCTGAAGAATCCACTGAATAGCATTCTTTGAGCCGCCATACGAGCATTCTTTTAGTCACTCATCTGATACAGTCTTGAATCCAATGATAGACCCGAGGAAGTTCCGTGATGCCAGGTATGCCAAGTCTATTGTAGAAGTGATTCGGAAGCTGAATGGAAACCGCAGAACACGGATCGTTCATGTTTGTGGAACTCATGAAGATACCATCAGTAGCCATGGACTACGGTCAATGCTTCCTTTGCAAATCGATTTAGTGGCTGGACCTGGTTGTCCTGTGTGCGTTTGCGCCGCTGAGGATGTGGACATGGCTATAGAACTGGCCAGGCAAAATCATATCGTAACTACTTTCGGAGATATGATGAAGGTTCCTTCCACATCATCCTCTCTTGCAAAGGAACGTTCGAAAGGTGCTGATGTTCGAATTGTCTACGGTGTCAACGAGGCAGTTGATATTGCAAGGAAGAATCCCGCCAAAGAGGTGGTCTTTGTATGTGCAGGCTTCGAAACCACCGCCCCCACAGTTGCTGCTGAATTGGCAAGAGGGCCGCCAGGGAATTTCGCGATTCTCACTTCACTAAAGGTCATTCCACCAGCAATGGAAATTCTAGTGAATATAAAGGGCTTTGCAGTTGATGGCTTTATCACTCCTGGCCATGTTAGTGCCATAATAGGTACAAATGCGTTCAAACCACTATCAGAAACTCACCGAGTTCCTTGCGTTGCAGCAGGTTTCGAACCATTGGACGTTCTGAACGCAATTCGGATGATTCTCGTTCAAATAGATGAGGGCCGCGCCGAATCAGAAAACGAATACACCCGAGTGGTTCGGGCTGAAGGAAATATTGCGGCACAGAGAATGTTAGATGCAGTATTCCGGATTGGAGATGCCTCTTGGAGAGGTCTAGGAATAATAAAGGATTCCGGGCTGTTCCTTCGGAAGGAGTTTGAGAACTACGATGCGAGGATGAGGTTTGAATTTCCTCCAATAGAATCAGTGGACATCCTTCCTGGTTGCAGATGTCATGAGATTATCCTCGGAATTGCAAGTCCAACAGACTGCCCACTTTTTGGAGCGCGGTGCAATCCTGAGAATCCCTATGGCCCTTGCATGGTTGGTCACGAAGGCACTTGCAGAATACGTCATGAGCATCTTGATGTCTAGACGCGTTTCGCAACCTTTTTTTCAAGCGCTCGAAGGTCCCCTGATGTATTCACATTGTCGAAGGTGCTTAGCTCTGGATCCATCTCCTTGAGGATAAGGGTCGACACATACAAGACATTCGTCAAGTTATCAAGCAATTCCTGCATCCTACGGCGCCCATTCTCAAGTGTCTTCAATCCATTGAGATAGGCATGTTCGGTCAAATAGACAGCATGAAGTGGTTCGATATATCCCGATGGCCAGCTTGGTACAACAGCTCCATGCCCTTCGGCTAGGTCAACTAGTACACGAAGGAGCCCTACATTTGCTAGTGGGGTGTCGACGGGAAGTAGTAGCGTGTATTTTGACTCAGCATATTCAAATGCCGTTAAAGCACCAACTAGGGCTGCTCTATCTGATTCTTCGGGGTCCACAGCAACCTCTGCCCACTTGACAAGCTTGCGGACTTCCTCTGCTTGTTCATTAGTGGATGTGGCAATGATGACCCTATTTGATATCTGCTTTGCAATATCTGCCATATGAACAATCAATGGGCGCCCCTGAAATGCCGCAGTGTACTTCTCTGCCTTGAATCTTTTCGAGGCGCCTCCAACTAGAATTGCTACGGTAAGGTTCTCGTCATTCATTGCAGCACACTCAAGTTATCATTGGCTTGATAGAAACGCGTCAAGCATTGCGGCAATCTGCCCATCAGTATAATGTTGAGAAGTCATTGCACCAGTTGCACAGGTAGCAGTGCAGGTCCCGCACCCCTTGCAGAGTGCAGGATTTACTTCAGACTTGCCACGTTCATTAATGCTAATGGCATTGTAAGGGCAGACAGATACACAAATCCTGCATCCTGCACATTTTTCCTCATCTACAACGGAATAATACGGCTCGACATTGATCTTTCCTCTTCCCATGAGCGCCATTGCTCCTGATGAAGCCGCCTTGGCCTGAGCCACCGTGTCTGGAATATCCTTTGGACCCTGTGCCATACCTGCAACGAAAACTCCGTCATTGAAGGAGTCAACAGGTCGCAACTTTGGATGCGCCTCCAAGAGAAATCCATCAGGAGAAACACTCAGGTTCAGGGCGTGAGCAATCTTCTCCGCTGCCTCCGGCGCAACGACTCCTGTTGATAACACAACAAGATCAATCCCATCAAGGTAGATGGGCTTTCCAAGCAGTGTGTCCTCTCCTCTGACAGTGAGTGTGTGAGTCTTCTCATCCTCAATAATCTCCCCAACTCTACCACGGATGAAGGTAACACCTGCTTCTGCGGTGCTCTCATAGAACTCCTCGTAGCCCTTTCCGAAAGTTCTCAAGTCTATGTAAAAGACATAGACTTCAGCACCTAACTTGTCGCGAATCATTCTGGCCTGCTTAATGGATGTCATACAGCAAACTCGTGAACAATATTTGTTGGACAAGTCATCTCGACTTCCAACGCACTGGACGTATACAACCCGTTTTGGCTCTTCGAGATCCGACGGTCGTACAACATGCCCTTGAGAAGGACCTGCGGAGTTAAGCATTCTCTCCACTTCAGCTATATTCACGACATTCGGATAGGTTCCATAGCCATATTCCTCCTTTTCTGAAGCATCAAACAACTCAAAGCCCGTGGCAACGATTATCGTGCCAACACTCACTTTGATCTCCCTCTCATTGTCATCGTAGTTAATAGCTTCAGCTTCACAAGCATCTTTGCACTTGCCGCATCGTACGGCGTCAACACCCAAGCAATTCTCCATATCTAGAAGGTAAGACGAAGGCACAGCCTGTGCGAAGGGTATGTATATTGCTTTTCTGTAACCAAGATTGGCATCGAACCGGGAGGGCACATCAACAGGACAAATCTCCGAGCAGTTCCCGCACGAAGTGCATTTGCTCATCTCAACATAACGAGGCGCCTGATGTATTGTGACTTCGAAATTTCCAACAAATCCATCCACTTTTTCGACT
>JBHLND010000218.1:0-5158 GCA_048937485.1 Promethearchaeota archaeon | reverse complement strand
ATCGCAGAAGAAACAATCTCCTTCAACTCCTGGTGGTCTTCTCCTCTCGCGGAGACCCAAATCCGAAGAACTTTCGATGTACCATATCTTCGTGGCATCGATTTGATATAGACCCCCGGATGCTTGTTCATAATCCGATCCATTATGGGTGCGAATTCTGACTCGTCTCTCATCCTAAACTCAACAATTCGCTCATAGTAGTGGTCTGTTACTTGCGCCTTTATCCATGGTTCCACTGAGGAAACAAAAATGTCCTTGAGCTCAGCCGGTACTCCCGGAAGACAGAATATTGTTGTCAAGCCATCCTCAATCCTCACCCCAGGAGCTCCACCCACTGTATTATTTAGCGGTAGCGACCCCTCCGGGATGATTGCCATCTTTCTTCTGGATGGCGTTATATCTGAGTTTTCCACAATTCGTTGCTCACTAAGCATCTTGTACTGCCGAATCACAATATCTAGAGCGTCTTTGTCCTCCGAAAGCTTGCGGCCCAAGGCTTTGGCAATTGCACTGAGAGTCATGTCATCGTGAGTTGGTCCAAGTCCTCCGGAAGTTATCACAAGATTGCATACCTCTCGAATGAACTGAAGGCCTTTGGCAATTTCCTCAGTTTGATCCCGAACACAGGCAAGACGGACTATTGGAACGGACAATTTAGAAAGTCTGCCTTCTATCCAATTTGAGTTTGTATCAAGTACATGTCCATCAAGAACTTCGTTGCCGATTGTCAGTATTCCAGCCCTAAGTGGCGTACTTTCACTCATCTTATTGGCTGTCATTCTTGTACACTCCCTTTGTGAGAGCCATTTCCTTTTCAAGCATACCTGCAAATGAAACTAAATGCGCTACTCTTTCATTGGCCAGACTCCTTGCTGCTTTTGTATTCATACTCGCGGCTATCCTTTCAGCCAGAGGTAGGAATTCCTTGACACTATTCGCTACCTCTTCAAGTATTTCCAAGGGATTGACTTTGATACCATTCACTAAGAAATGAATGATCCCTACAATCCCTAGCTTTGTGAGCTTGTCAGCATCCCATAATACTTGTGCTTCAAGAGGCTGTATTGGCTCATCGAGAGTTAGTCCAACATGCTTCTCAATGACTTCGCAAACCCTGTCAATAACTCGTTTCTCAATGCCCTCTTTCTTAAGAATTTCACGTGCTCTCTCTGCTCCCCTCTTGCCATGATTGCTCACACCTCCTACCCCTGGTTTGCTAATATCATGAAGCCATGCAGCGAGAGTTACGATTTCCAGGTCTGCTGCAACTAGAGTGGCAAGATGCTGGGAGAGACCGACTACGTGGCAAACGTGATCATACCGGTAGTTGAACAGTGGCTTTTCATGGTCTATCGAGATTTCTTTCCATTCGCGTTTCGATTCAACATCCGCTTCTCTTCGCACCAATTCCCTCAATCTTTCCTCAAGGCCTTCTTTCATGAGTGTTCAACTGGAAGGCGATTGAATCGTTTATGAATTATGTTACACAGCCAATAGTATCAACTGTTCCGTCATCATTCCATGAGGAAATGGAGAATGCACTCAGGGCATGCATTTCATGAAGTTCCCTTATCCGGCTTAACGCTTGAATGTCTTGAACACATCACGGAGAATTGACAATGGGTTCTCACGCCCTCTAAAGAACTCGCGAACGTCAGGATCATTACAGTGCCATGTTCCTCTGATAAACTCTACAAGCCATCCTCTAAGCATCATTGTGCCATGCTGTCTTAGTAGAAGTCGTCTAAGCGCCCGATAGAGCATAGCCCAAAATGGGCGGCCCCCGTAATAGGAAACTCTTCCCAAGCGGAATGCACCTTCAGGTTTCAGATTAGTTGAGGGTCGATTCTGATAGACTGGGACCCTAAAGACGTCTACATCATACCCTCTTGCCATTGCTTTGATATTATAGAATGTGTCCGGGCAGAAGTCCCAGTACTTCTGGATGCTCTCCACCACTTTCCAACGAAGCATCTTTCCCGTGTTCATTGGCTGTGCAACAATCCTCTCATCCCATTCACCTATGGGATAACCGGAAATTGCGCCTAGTCTTGGATTTCTATCAAGAATCCTGCACATTCGAGCAAAATAGTTAGGGCAAGGTATTGTATCGACATCAAGGATGCCAAAGTATTCAACGCCTGCGGCTTCTATACGATTCTTGACTCTGCCAATGATTTCCTGATGAGTTCTTCCAAGAGTGTAGAAATTGCCCTTTCGCTTCTTGGGCATTTGCTCTATCCAGATTTCGATTTTTGGATGCCGATCAGCCATTTCAATGATTCTGCTGTAAGTGTCATCTGTGGATCCATCTTCCATCCAAAGCCAAATCTTTGGGAGCTTGGTCTGACTTGTGATACTTCTGAAAGCTTCTTCTACTCTATCTGCCTCGTTCCAAGCGTTGGTGACGAGTATGTACTCGTTCTCACTGGCTGCTTTTTCACATTGATTTGCGCAGAACTCGCAATACCGATGAAATGGGATTGCTTTGTCGAGGTGCAGTTTGACTAACTTCCGTTTCAGTTATCATCCATCCACTCACTTGAGTCGCATTAATACTCTCGTATTAGTAACACGAAATCGTACAAGAAGTGGAAGAAAACAACAGTTAAAACTGGGACCAATGGTTTTCCACTGGGGTTCAACTTGACCAAACAGAATCTCGTTGTAATTGGCCTTGGTTACGTAGGACTACCGGTGGCAGCCAAGTTCGCCGAAGCTGGGTTCAATGTGACTGGTATTGATATTGTGAAGGAAAAGGTAGATCGAGTGAATCTAGGAGAGTCTACCATTGAAGGTGACGAGCCTCACTTAGCGGATTTAGTCAAGAAGGTGGTGAAGGAAGGAAGTTTCAAAGCCACCACTGAATATGGATCGGTCAAGGCGGCCGATTACGTTCTGATTGTTGTTGAAACTCCATTCGCGAGTCGCTTGAACAAGCCCTACTACGCAGCTCTTCGCTCAGCAACAACCAGTGTTGGAAGGAACCTCAAGAAAGGTGCACTTGTCATAGTTGAGTCTACAGTTGCGCCAGGAACACTAGGAACAATCGTGCAACCAATTCTGGAAGCCGAATCGAATCTGAAAGCCGGTACCGACTTCCTGTTGGCAACGGCACCAGAACGTGTTATGCCTGGAAAGCTGCTTCATAATCTGGTAAATATGGATCGGGTTATTGGCGGCATCAATGACGCAAGCACAGATGCTGCAGTTTCGCTTTATGAAAAGATTGCGAAGGGAACGCTATTCAAGACAGATGCTCTAACGGCAGAAGTTGTCAAGACTACTGAGAACGCCTACCGTGATGTGCAAATAGCGTTTGCGAATGAAATCGCACTCCTCTGCGAGAATATGGGTGTTGATGTCTTTGAAGTAAGAGAGCTTGTCAACAAGCTGCCCTCCAGAAACATGCATTTGCCCGGTGCTGGAGTAGGCGGTCACTGCTTACCGAAGGACTCATGGCTTTTGGCTTTCGGCGCAAAAGGAAGATATGAACCTCGTCTTATTGCCGTTGCACGAGAAATAAACGATGGAATGCCGCTTCACATGAGTGATCTCTGCGAGGATGCCCTTGTGAAGCTGAGAGGAAAGCTTCATGGAAGCAGAGTCACACTTCTTGGTATTGCATACCTTGAGAACTCCGACGATGTACGGAACTCCCCAGCAATACCCCTCATGGAGAGCTTAGAAGTGCTAGGGATAAAAACAACGCTTCATGATCCCAATGTTCGGCCTACTGATACACTGCCAATTCTAAAGGATATAGAAGATTTATTTCAGCTTTACTATTACTTGAACTTTCTTTTAAAGTGCCGGTTATAAATGGTAATTTCGCCTTTCCTCGTATTTCAGGCATGTAATCCGGAACAATAACGGTAAAAGGCATTTCTTGCTTTGCTCTTGCTATATCTCTGGTATTAAACATGCCATCGTACTCTACCCAATACGGTTTGGGTGTGCAGCAAATACCAGCAAGAGCAATGATCATTGTTATCAGCGCCAGTCTTACTAGCAGCTTTATCATATGCGTTTATATTATAACAGCCTGCTCTTAAAACCGAAGAATAATATGCACTGTACTGAGTGAATGATAGATTACTCCTATCAAACTTTTTGTTTTACGCTGTCGAGCGCCTGCCGGGTCTCGGTAATGAACTCCGACAGCTTATCCTTATCGTCGAGCAGCTGAATTATCCTGCTACCGATGATGACACCGTCAGCATTCTTTGCCGCCTTTTTTGCCTGTTCCGGGGTGGATATGCCGAAACCGACGCACAGCGGCTGCCTGGTGATGTTTTTTACCCTCAATATGAACTTCTCCAGCTCGGCAGACAGGGTCTCCCTGGTCCCGGTGAGCCCAACAATCGATGTCAGGTAAATGAAACCTCTGGACCTCAGTGCCACTATTCTAATGCGTTCCTCTGTGCTGTTCGGCGACAGTAAATATATGAGCGGTATCCTGTATTTTCTGAGCAACGACTCCAGGTCGATGCTTTCTTCTGGGGGTAAATCGGGAACAATCAACCCGTCGATGCCGGTACGGGCGCAGTGCAGGCTGAATTCCTGCAAACCATAGTTGAGAATGGGATTATAGTAGGACATGAAAACCAGCGGTTTATTTATCTTTTTCAGCTTTTCGGCGACCTCGAAGCAGGTGTCTATATTGACTCCGTTCTTAATAGCCTGGAAGCTTGCTTTCTGGATGGTAGCGCCGTCCGCCAGCGGATCGGAAAAGGGGATGCCCAGCTCGATGATATCGCATCCTTTTTTAGCCAGAATAGCGGCGATCTCCACGGTCTTTTCCATACTGGGATAGCCGACGGTAATATAGGCAATAAAAGCCTTCCGGTCCTTTTGAGCAAATACGGCATCGATGCGGCTCACAACTCGACTCCCAGTGCTTTGGCAACTATGTTCATATCCTTGTCTCCGCGACCGGAAAGATTAACCAGAATCAGTGCATCGCTATCGAGCGATTTGGCTATAGTAACTGCATGAAAGATGGCATGTGCTGATTCCAGCGCCGGAGTTATACCTTCAAACTGGCACAGCAGCTGGAAGCCTTCCAGCGCTTCCTTATCGTTTACCGCCACATAAGAGGCAAGTCCCTTCTCTTTCAAATAGCTGTGTTCAGGTCCGACCCCGGGATAGTCCAGTC